>NZ_JBBBEI010000050.1:0-17970 GCF_037132455.1 Huijunlia imazamoxiresistens
TTGTGAGGCTTTTTTACAGCCAATGCACACCTTAATCTATTGATAATTAACCTATTGGAATTTTCAGGGATTCCCTAAAATAAGGATTACCGATCATAAAAAAAGCCACCCCTTCCCGGGATGGCTTTTTTATTTGCTTATTGTCTATTGCTCCTTGCTTATTTACTTGCGCAGCGTCAGCTCCTGTATCAGGTTGGAGGCGCCGCCCAGCTTATCCACGCACCACAGCACAAAGCGGATATCGACACAGATGGTCCGGTTCAGGTTCTTGTCAAAAGCCAGCTTATGGCTCAGGGCTTCGTAGTTGCCGTCGAACGCCAGGCCAATGAGCTCGCCATTGCCATTGAGCACCGGGGAGCCCGAATTGCCACCCGTAATATCGTTGGTAGTGATAAAGCCCACCACCACTTCGTTCAGGGTTTTATCGGCATACGGACCGTAATCTTTCTTCCGCGCCAGCTCCAGCAGGCGGGCCGGCAGGTCGAACTCGTAATCGCCCGGCTTGTATTTTTCCAGCATGCCTTTCATGGTGGTCACATAGCTGTAATGCACGGCGTCACGGGGCTGGTAATCGGCCACCTTGCCGTAGCTCACCCGCATGGTAAAGGTGGCATCCGGGTACATGATCCGGCCGGGGTTCATTTCGCGTATGCCTTTCAGGTAGAGGCGTCCCCATTCGTTGTTTTTGGCCAGGAACTGCTGGTAGAGCGGGAAATATTTGCTGATGTAATTATTGTAAAAGGCCGAAGCCAGGCCAAAGGCGGGATCCTGCTGCAGCACGGCGCCATCGGGGTTGGCCGCAAAACGGTTCCACTTGGTATCGTCCAGGATCATGGTGCCGTTAAACACCTGCTCGGCGTATTTCTGGTACGTACTGGCCAGGGTCAGCGGGCCATAGGCATTGCGGATGGTTTCGTACAGGCCGATGGGATGCTGATCCTTGGCCACGTCGTTATAGAACATCTGTAATACCGAGGCAAGGATGTTCTGGTCGGAGGGGCGGTTTTCGCTTTTGAGAAAATTCTGCCGCGCCTGCGAAGCGGCCTCCACGGCCTTTTTAATGTCGGCGGAACCGGAGCCTGATTTGGTCAGCGCGTCCTCCACCTGCTTCAGGGAAGCGGCAAAGGCCAGCAACGGCGAACCAAAGATGCCTTCCTGGATATATACCCGGTGCTTCGCATAAGGACGCCAGGCGGCGTAGGCTTTTTCCAGGTCGGCAAAGAGGCCCTGGTATTCCGGTTTGGCCTGGGCCCATTTTCCAAAAGCGTCTTCGGATTTCTTCTTCTGGCCGTACACATCGTATTTCTGCAACTGCCTGGTCTCGCCCTCGAAGAACTTCCAGTAGTTGGCGATGGAAGCGTAGTCGGAAGCCAGCTGCAGCTTGGTGGCCGGGTCCTTCTTCATTTCCTCGAACATGTATTTCAGGCGCATGTCGCGGAGCTTGACCAGGGTGGGGTTGTTGATCTCGGTGGACAGCTGCACGCCCAGGGCCGACTCGTAGCGGTTGGTGCTCCCGGGATAGCCGTAGATCATGCTGTAGTCGCCCTTCTTCACGCCTTTAAGGGAAACGGGCAGGTGCCATTTGGGCTTCAGCGGCACGTTGTCGGCGCTGTAGTCGGAAGGCTGGCCGTCTTTGGAGGCGTAAACACGGAAGATGGAGAAGTCGCCGGTATGGCGGGGCCACTCCCAGTTGTCGGTGTCGCCGCCGAACTTGCCGATGCTTTCCGGGGGCGTGCCCACCAGGCGCACATCCTTGTAGCGCTGGTACACGAAGGCCAGGAACTGGTTGCCCTTGAACAGGCTGCTGACACGGGTTTCGATATTTTTGGCCCCATCGCTCATACGGGCGTTGATGGCGCCCAGCACGGCGGCCTGTCGGGTAGCCCGCTCGGCGGCGCTCAATCCTTTCAGGGAGTCGAGCACCAGGCTGGTCACGTCCTCGATGCGCAGCAGGAACTGCACCGACAGGCCCTGGGCGGGAATTTCCTCGCCCCGGTTGCGGGCATAGAAGCCGTCTTTGAGGTAGTTGTGCTCCACGGTGGAAGCCGAGGCAATGGTATTGTAACCGCAGTGGTGGTTGGTAAAGATCAGGCCCTGGGTGCTCACCAGCTCGCCGGTGCAGCCGCCGCCGAAGATCACGATCGCATCCTTGAGCGAAGCGCCGTTGGCATTGTACAATTGCTCCTTGGTCAGCTTCAGCCCCTTCTTCACCATATCGGCATACACCTGTTGCCCCAGCAGCAGCGGCAGCCACATGCCTTCATCGGCCGCGGCCTTAAATGCAAAGGAAATAAACAGGAAAAAAGCAAGAAATAGTCTCCGCATAGATCTTTTTTTTGTGAACAAACCTAGGTAAAAAGCCGCCTTGCCGTAAAGGCGGCGGCCATCAGCATGAATTTACGGAAACGTATTTTTTAAACGGCAAAAAAATGCCTGCTGCCCCTGCGGCCCGGCTGTGACGGCCGGCAGCATACATCAATAATTTTCTGGGGGCGAGCCTGTTAACCGGCCCCAGGGAGAAAAAAAAGAGCCGGGGATAACCCCGGCCCTGGTTGCTCGCTTTGATTTTTAGTTATTGAGATTCAGGTTGTTCTGTTGAAAGTTGTTTTTAAGGTGACTTACTTTAACTGGGTAACGACAACGTCATCGACGAGGCGGGTGCTGTTGTTTACTTCGAAGCTCTGGGTCTTCTTGTCCTTCGGGGTGTAGATGGTGAACGTCAGGCGTTCGTTCTCGTCCATCTTGTTCAGCTGGAACTTCTTGTCGAAGGTTTTATCCTTGTACATTTCCCGGAACAGCACCGTGCCCTGTGCATCTTTAATGGTAAAGATGAACTTTTCACTGCTGTCGTTGTTGAAATGCACCTGGAAGTACATTTTATCTTCCAGGGAGGCTATATGTTTCACCATGGCAGGCTGTTCTGTATCGTTATTGTTTCCGCCGGCGGACTGGGCCTGGGAAAATTGGGAAATGATCATGAAGGATAATAATGCTGCTACCATTTTAGCATGCTTACAAACGCTCCAGGACATGAATTGCTGTTTCATAATCTTCAGTTTAAGGTGACTAAAAATGAATCAAGAGGGGCAATCGCCATGGAGCAAACAATCGGGGGACACAAGCAATAGAGCGGGAAGCAATCCGGGCGGCGTCGTGTGCAGGAGACGCGTTGCAATGAGGGAGGAACGAGGTTGTGTATTTTTTTATCAGATCTTCAACCGGCCTTTTCATCACTGCCTGCACAACGAATATACGACAAAAACCAAACCAATTTCGAAAAAATGTCCAGTTAACAATTAATTCACGGAAAAAATATTCATATAGCAAATAATGACATGTAACAGTAACGGACAGGGGAAGATATTTCGGATGTCGGATTTCGGATGTCGGAACCCTTTATAGCAGAAGGAGACTTTCTTCTTGCAAGGGGATCCGAAATCCGAAATCCCAAATCCGAAATTATTACAGCTGTTTGTTTTCCTCGTTCAGGGCTTTCCACAGCAGGTCTTTGAGCTCCTGCAGGTTCTTGTTGGTGACCGACGAAATAAACACGTGGGGAATACCTTCGGGAAGCTCCTTTTTAATCTCCTCCATCAGCTCCTCATCCAGCATATCGCTTTTGGAAACGGCAATGATAAACTGCTTGTGCAGCAGCTCGGGGTTGAACTGCTCCAGCTCGCTGACGAGGATCTCGAACTCCTGGCGGTGGTCCTTGCTGTCGGCAGGGATCAGGAACAGCAGGATGGAGTTGCGCTCGATATGCCGCAGGAAGCGGTGCCCCAGCCCCTTGCCCTCGGCCGCCCCTTCGATGATACCGGGAAGGTCGGCGATACAGAAGCTCTTGCCGTCACGGTACTCTACAATCCCCAGGTTGGGGTTGATGGTGGTAAAGGCATAGTCGGCAATCTTGGGCTTGGCAGCCGTCACCACGGACAGCAGCGTGGACTTGCCGGCATTGGGAAAGCCCACCAGTCCCACGTCGGCCAGCACCTTCAGCTCCAGCACTTTCCAGCCTTCGATGCCGGGCAGGCCGGGCTGGGCATATTCGGGCGCCTGGTTGGTGGGGGTTTTAAAGTTGGTGTTCCCCAGGCCGCCCTTGCCGCCCGGCAGCCAGATGATCTCTTCGCCATGATGCAGCACCTCGGCTTCCTTCTCGCCGGTTTCCTCGTCCAGGGCGATAGTGCCCAGCGGCACCTCGATGATGATGTCTTTGCCGCTACGGCCGGTGCAGTTGTTATCGCTCCCGTTCTCGCCGTTCTCGGCCAGGATATTCTTCTGGTAGCGCAAATGCAGCAGCGTCCACAGGTTGCGGTTGCCCCTGAGGATGATGTGGGCGCCGCGGCCGCCATCGCCGCCGTCGGGGCCGCCCATGGCCGTCAGCTTATCGCGCCGGAAATGCTTTATACCCGCCCCGCCGTGACCACTGCGGCAAAACACACGTATCTGGTCAACAAAGTTGCTCTTCTCCAATGTACTTTATTTGCCTGCAAAGATAAGGAGCCCCGGGGCTTTGTCCCCGGCCGGGCAACAGAAGGGCGTTTGCAGGGCGCCGCCCCCAAAAAATAGCCCCGCCGGGGCGGGGCTTTAAAAAAGGCTCAAAAAGAGTTTTATCGGATCATCAGCTTGCTTTCAAACATCGTTTTCCGATCCAGGTCCAGCACCTTCACCAGGTACACGCCCCGGGCATTGGAACCGGCCAGGGACACCTGTTGTGCATGGTACTTACCATTGATGCTGATCCTCTTTTGCAGGATCTGTTGCCCTACCAGGTTGCGGAGCTCGATGGTATAATCCCCGCTGCTGATGTTATTGAACTGTACCGTAAAGTGGTCGGTAACGGCGGGGTTGGGGAATACCTTGATGGAATTGCTGCCCGAGGCCTGGGGTGCGGCAATGGTTTCGATCTGCTTCGTGGGGTTCCTGCTGGCGCTGGAAAGGTAGTTGCTGTTGGCCAGGTCCGAACTGCGGAACACGTCGGTCATGCCCGCGAACAGGGTGGCCTTCAGGGTTTCGATATCCACCACGTAATAGCCGCTGTTGTTGATGGCGCTGCTCACCAGCAGGTTGCCTTCGGCATCCACCACGGCACCATTCGCAGTAAAGTCGGCCGGCAGGCCTTCGATGTTGCCCAGCGATTTCGCCACGCGGGTGTCGGTATTTACTTTGAACACATGGTTGCGGGCAGTGATGATATAGAGGTTGCCTTTATCGTCGGAGATCATGTCGCCGCCGTAGCTGGAGCACTTGCTGTGGATGGAAACGCCGTTGTTGGAAGGATCATCGATCAGGGCGCCCAGCTGGGTGATGGTGGGTGTTTTGCCGGTAGTGAATTTCACCAGCATGTCGCCGTCGCTGGTGACGGCATAACCGTTACCATCAGGTGCAATGACCATGCGGGTAACGATGCGGCCCTGGTCGTAATTGGGATTGGCCAGGGTAGTGAAGGGCTGGCCCGAGAAGTAATAAAGCTGCATGGAAGAAAGGTCGAGGTAGCGCAGCTCGTCGTGGAACATGGGGGTAAAATACAGCCGGTTGTGTTTTTTGTCGAAAGCCATGGCAGCTACGCCGGCTCCGAAGGGGGTGGCGCCGAAGGTATTGGTCCGCTGGGCCAGTTGCGGCTCAATTTGTTTTTTGGTAGCGGCGTCAAACGCAACCGTCTTGCCGTTCGTTCCGTCCAGGAGCACCTGGCTGTAGGTTCCAGTCTGGAGATTCAGCTTTCTCAGCGCATTCCAACCCATCCCGTCCTTGCTAAGATCGGTTATGGCATACGCAAACTGATCATTCTGTGCACTTACCTGCAGGGTGGTTATGAGACAGGCGGAAAAGGCGGCCTGGCGTAAAAAGGATCTCATAAACTAAATGATTTAAAGTGGAGAAATAAGGCATTAAGTTACGAAATCTTGTAAGGTGAAAAACGTTCTCCCCCGATTGAATTTTCTTATTTTTTGAAGGGCGCATAGTCGCTTTGAAACACAGGATGTTGCGTGATCTCTTCCGGCAACGGGGTGCACGGCTGCAGGGTTTCAAAGCAAAGCCTGGGCAGTTGCTGGTACAGCCGGGTGCCTTCGGTTTTCCAGCGAATGAGCTCATCACTTACCTCCTTGATGATCTTCGCCGGGTTACCTGCAATGAGCGAGCGGGCCGGGAACCGCTCCCCCTGCCGAATAAACGACAGGGCGCCCACGATGCACTCGTCGCCCAGCTCGGCTTCGTCGAGCAGCACGGCATTCATGCCCACCAGGCAGTTACGCCCCACCACCGCCCCGTGGATGATGGCGCCATGGCCGATATGGGCGGCTTCCTTCAGCAGCACCGTCATCCCGGGGAACATGTGCAGCGTGCAGTTTTCCTGCACGTTGCAGCCGTCCTCCACCACGATCCGGCCCCAGTCGCCGCGCAGGGCCGCACCGGGACCGATATACACGTCTTTACCGATCACCACGTTGCCGGTCACCACCGCCTGCGGGTGCACGAAGGAGGAGGGATGGACGACGGGCCTGATGCCGTTGAATGCGTAAAAAGACATGGAATGGGTTAATTGGGTAATTGGTTAATTGGGAACGGAGCGGTTCCTTATCAGCTGCCTTTGAAAAGGGGCTTGCGTTTTTCCAAAAATGCCTGCACGCCCTCCCTGAAATCCTTGGTGGCGGTGGCCTGCTGCTGCAGCAGTTCCTCGTCGTGCAGCTGCTCTTCGAACGAGCTGATGAACGACTGGTGCATGGCCTTCTTGGTCAGGTAAAGGGCGGTGGTCGGCATTTGCGCCAGCGCCTGGGCCACCTTCATGGAATCGGCCGCGAAGGTTTCATCGGCCAGTACCTTGTAGATCATGCCCATCCGCTCGGCATCGTCGGCCGATACGTGCTCGCCCAGCATGGTCATGGCCAGGGCTTTTTGGAGGCCCACCAGGCGCGGCAGGAAATAGGTGCCGCCGGTATCGGGCACCAGCCCGATCTTGGCAAACGCCTGGATAAAGACCGCCGACTTCGCCGCCAGCACCACGTCGCAACTGATGGCGATGTTGGCGCCCGCACCGGCCGCCACGCCGTTGACGGCGGCTACCACCGGCTTTTCCATCTTGCGGATCTTGCGGACGATCGGGTTCAGGTGTTCGTTCAGCACCGTGTGTACCTTGGGACCGTTGGGTGCGGTGATCTCTTCCAGGTCCTGCCCCGAGGAAAAGGCCGTGCCTGCGCCGGTGATGTACACGCAGCGAACTTCGGGACGCCGGCAGGCATCCAGCTTTTCCTGGAACTCCCGGGCGAGGGCGCCGTCGATGGCATTCCGTTTCTCGGGCCGGTTGAGGGTGATCACGGCAACGCTGCCCTGCATTTCAAACAGTATTGATGACATGGCTATGATTTGTTTCCAAATCTAACGGCTAAATTTAAAAACCCGTCAATGACATTTGAAATAATCGAAGGCTTCGCCACACTGGCGGCATTGGTACAGGGCTTTGCAGGCGGTGGAGCCAAATCTGCTGACGAGCTTCGTGTCGTACGAGCCGCAGCGGGGGCAGGCCACCCCCTCTTCCTCGAAAAATTCTTTAAGGTTGCAGAACTGCTGCCTCGGGTTGGGCGGGGCGATGCCGTACGCGTGTAGTTTCCGTTTGCCTTCTTCGCTCATCCAGTCGGTGGTCCAGGCGGGCGACAGCACTTCATGGATAGTAACGTTTGGATAGCCATGCTCCAGCAGCTTCAGGCGGATGTCCAGGCGGATGGCCTCCATGGCCGGGCAGCCCGAATAGGTGGGCGTAAGGGTAAGGACGGCCTCGCCGGTGTCGGGCAAAAATTTTACCTCCCGGACAATGCCCAGGTCGGTAATGCTCAGCACCGGGATCTCGGGATCGGTCACGGCCTGCAATAACCGCCAAATGTTGCGCTCTTCCGCTGCGTTTGCCATGATTTAAAATTACCCCTTTCCTACCAGTTGCTGTCCGGATAAGCCCGTTGCAGGTACTGCATTTCGGCCAGCAGGTAGCCCAGGTGCTCGGTATGCCGCCCCAGCTTTCCGCCCCGTTGCATCCAGCCGGTAGGGGGCAACAGGGGAAGGGTGGCGGCGGTAAGCACTTCTTCCACCTGCTGCAGCCAGGCATTTCTCAGGGTTTCGCCGTTGACGCCCAGGCCCTCCTCCGCCGCCTCCCGCTCATAGGCTGCCGGCAGGAACAGCTCGCCGGTAAAGGGCCAGAGCTCCTCCAGGGCGGCCAGCATGCGGCGGTGGCTTTCTTCGGTGCCGTCGCCCAGGCGGATGACCCATTCGCCGCTCCAGCGCAGGTGGTAGGTCACTTCCTTGAGGGATTTTTCGGCAATGGCCGCCAGCTGCGCATCCTTGCTGCTTTGCAATGCGGAATAAGCTAAAAACTGGAAGGCGCTGCAGAAGAATTGCCGCAGGATGGTTTTGCCCCAGTCGCCTTTGGGCAGTTCGGCGAGCAGCAGGTTGAGGAATTGGCGCTCTTCGCGGAGAAAAGCAAGATCATCTTCCTTTAATGCGCGTCCAAAGCCTTTCCAGGGATGGGGGATATAAAGGTCCAGGGCGGCTTTTTCGTCTTCGCCTGCCCCGTTGTACAGCGAAGCGGCGTACTGGTAAAAATTACGGGCCTGCCCCAGCAGGTCCAGTGAAATATTGGTCAGGGCAATGTCCTGTTCCAGCACGGGCCCGTGCCCGCACCACTCGCTGTTGCGCTGCGCCAGCACCAGGGCATTGTCGGCAAGATGAATCGTGTAGAGATAAAGGGAAGTCACCAACGGCAAAAGGTATTTTCGTGAGCCGAACAAAATACAACTTCCTCTTCTAATTTCCATTACATCTGGTTGACTTCGTCGGGCAGGTTGTAAAAAGTAGGATGGCGATATACCTTGTCGTTGGCGGGCTCGTAAAAGCTGCCGGCCTCGTCGGGGTTGGAGGCATGGATGTATTGGCTTTCCACCACCCAGATGCTCACGCCCTCCTGGCGCCGGGTATAGACGTCGCGGGCATTCTCAATGGCCATCTGCGCGTCGGCAGCGTGCAGGCTGCCGGCATGCTTGTGGTCGAGCCCCTGTTTGCTGCGGATAAACACTTCCCATAACGGCCAGGCTGCAGCCTGCGGCTGTTCATTAGTTCCTGAGGGGACTTCCTTATCGCCGTAGTCGCCGTAATAAAATTTTATTGGAAAATAGTTCATGTGGTGGTGGTTTTAAGGTGTTTCTCTTTTTCGGCATGGGCCAGGGCGGCTTCGCGCACCCAGGCGCCTTCTTCCCAGGCCCGGCGGCGGGCATCGAGGCGCTGGCGGTTGCAGGGACCATTGCCGCCGAGCACACTCCAGAACTCGTCCCAGTCGATCTTTCCGAAATCGTAGTGCTGCCGCTCCTCGTTCCACTCCAGGTCGGGGTCGGGCAGCACCAGGCCCAGCACCTTTGCCTGCCCGGCGATCATATCCACAAAGCGCTGGCGCAGCTCGTCGTTGCTGAAGCGCTTGATCTTCCATTTCATGCTTTGCTCGCTGTGCTGCGATTCACTGTCGTGGGGTCCGAACATCATCAGGCTGGGCCACCACCAGCGGTCGAGGGCGTCCTGGGCCATGGCCTTTTGCGCCGCACTGCCCCGGCACAGCGTCAGCAGGATATCAAAACCCTGGCGCTGGTGGAAGCTCTCCTCTTTGCAAATGCGGAGCATGGCGCGGCTGTAAGGGCCGTAAGAGGCCCGGCAAAGCGGCACCTGGTTCATGATGGCGGCGCCGTCGACCAGCCAGCCGATGGCCCCCATGTCGGCCCAGGTAAGGGTGGGGTAATTGAAAATGGAGGAATATTTGGCCTTGCCGCTGTGCAGCTGTTCGATCATCTCGTCGCGGCTGATGCCCAGGGTTTCGGCGGCACAATACAGGTACAGGCCATGGCCGGCCTCGTCCTGCACCTTGGCCAGCAGGATCTGCTTGCGCAGCAGCGAAGGCGCCCGGGTGATCCAGTTGCCCTCCGGCAGCATGCCCACGATCTCGCTGTGCGCATGCTGGCTGATCTGGCGAATGAGTGTTTGCCGGTATTTTTCCGGCATCCAGTCCTTCGGCTCAATGCGCACCTCGGCATCGATCTTTTCCAAGAAATTTTTTTCTAAGCTTTCCGGCAACATGGGGCTTGTTTAAAAGTAAATGCCCAAATACTGTGCAGAAAAAGTTCCCAAGTCCGGGCTACTTCGCATCATAGTCCAGCACTACCTTTTCCGAGGCGGGGTGCGACTGGCAGGTAAGGACAAAACCCTTCTCCACCTCATCCGGCTCCAGGCCCCAGTTGGCGTCCATCTCCACCTTTCCTTCCAGCAGCTTTGCCTTGCAGGTGGTACAGACGCCGCCTTTGCAGGCATACGGCAGGTCGGCTCCTTCCGCCAGGCCGGCATTGAGGATCGTCTGGCCGTTGTATTCCAGCCCGAAGCTGAAAAGAATGCCGTCGATCTTTATCTGCACCTGTGCCTGGTTGGTTTTCTCTTTGCCGGTTGCCGGTTGTTCATTGCCTGTTGTTTCCTGGCCCGGCACGGTAAACAGCTCAAAATGGAGGCGCGCCGGGGGAACGCCCTTTTCTTCCAAAAACGCTTTTACCGTAAAGATCATTTGTTCGGGGCCGCAAAGGAAGAATTCGTCGCAGGCGTCTTTATCGATCAGTTTTTCAAACAACAGGGCGCACTTGGCCCGGTCGATGCGGCCATGGTTGAGTTCCGATTCCGTCTTTTCGCGGCTGAGGATATGGACGATCCGGAAGCGGGTAAGGAACTTATCCTTGAGGGCTTCCAGCTGCTCTTTAAAGATGATGGAGCTTTTGGTGCGGTTGCCGTAAACGAGGGTAAAGGTGCTGTGGGGCTCGGTAAGCAGCGTCGTGCGGATCAGGGAGAGGATGGGCGTGATGCCGCTGCCGGCCGCAAAGGCCACGTAGTTCTTTTTTTGAGCAGGATGGAGTTCCGTAAAAAAGGCGCCCACAGGGGGCATCACCTCCAGCTTGTCGCCGGCCTTCAGCTCCTGGTTGGCCCAGGTGGAAAAAACGCCTCCCTCCTGCCTTTTTACCGCCACCTGCAGCTTTTGCTCCAGGGGACTGCTGCAAATGGAATAGGTGCGGCGCACTTCCTGGCCCCCCATCGTTTTGCGTATCGTCAGGCTCTGGCCCTGCTTGAAGCAAAAGACCTCCGCCAGCTCCGGCGGCACGTCAAACGTCAGGGAAACACAATCTTCCGTTTCCCGCTCCACTTTTTTTACTGACAGGGAATGAAAGTGAATCATCCTACAAGTTAGGAGGAATTTGTTAATTGGTTCATTGGGGTATAAGGCCAGGCGGAACCGGCCAAACAAATGGACACAGTCCGAAAGAGGACTGCTCAAACATATAAAGCAGGTTCCACCTAATACCCCAATGAACCAATGAACCAATTCCTACTTCCGTTCCACCTGGTTATGAATTTTGGGAATGGTTTTCAAATAAGCGAAGATCGCCCTGGCTTCCGCGTCGGAGAGGTTGCCGTAGGAGGGCATGGGCTTGCGCAGCAGCTGGCCGTCGGGACGCCGGTTGTAGCGGACGGCTTTTACAAAGTCGTCCTCGCTCCATTTGCCGATGCCGGTGGCTTCATCCATGGTGATATTGCGGGAATAACGCTCGCCGCCTTCGGGCAGGGCGAATTTGTTGCCGCCGCCAAAGAAGCCGGCCGACTTTTCGGGCTGTTCGTAGTCGTTCTTGGCAAAGTCGAGCGAATGGCAGCTGTAGCATTCCAGTTGCGCCAGGGCAATGTAGCGGCCCCACTGCACGGCGTTGGCGGTATCGGGTTCGGCGATGGGATGGGCCGGGTAGCCGGAAGGTTTGATCAGGCTGGCATTGGTGAGGAACTTGGCCAGGAACGAGTAGTCCGATGCGGGCTGCACCTTTTTATCGGGCGCCACCCAGGGATGTTCCGAGCGCAGGTAGGCAATGATGGAGGCCACGTCCTCGTCCGAAGTATGACTCAGCTTAGCCATCAGGGGCAGGAACGTGCCGTCGGGTTTCAGGCCCGTGCGCAGCAGGTAGGCCAGCTGCCCGTCGGACCAGTTGCCGATACCGGCTCCCAGGTCGCGGGTAATATTTTTGGAATAAATGACGCCGAACTGGGGCACGTCGTTCATCAGGCGGCCGGTCAGCTTGCCGGTAGAGGGGTCCATATGGCATTCGGCGCAGAGCATCGAGGCGAGCTTCTGCCCCCGGACCACCCGGGCGGGCGTCACCTCCACTTTCAGGTTAACGGCATCGGCCTTGAATTTGGGAATGCCGCGAAAGGCGATAATGGCCGCCAGGCCGGCAACAATAACGACGATCACCAGGAAGGTGTACAATAAATAGCGGAAGACTTTCTTCATACGGCGGTTGTTTTGGTTCGGAGATAAATCGTTGAGCAGACAAGATAGAAAAAATAAAAGACAAGAACGTATTTTCCAGGCAGTTGCGGCAGGCGCTGCGCAGAGCCGTCGGCCACTGCCAAAAATCGCTTAGGTTTGCACGCCGGGAAAACGCAAGTTTACGTGCGGATCTTTGCCGGCCCTGAATTTCAAAATTAAAACCAACGCTATTTATGTCAGTTATCGTTGTGGGCTCCATGGCCTTTGATGCCATTGAAACGCCTTTTGGAAAAAGCGATCGAATCATCGGCGGGGCGGCTACCTACATTGCCTGGAGCGCCAGCAATTTTACCAGTCCCATTCACCAGATCTCGGTGGTCGGGTACGACTTCCCCACGGAAGAGCTGAAGGCCCTGGAAGCCCGGGGCGTCTCCATGGAAGGCGTGCAGGTGCGGCAGGACGAGAAATCGTTCTTCTGGAGCGGCCGCTACCACATGGACATGAACACCCGCGACACCCTGGAGACCCAACTGAACGTGCTGGGCGACTTCCAGCCGGTAGTGCCCGCCAGCGCCCAGGGCAGCGAGTTCGTGATGCTGGGCAACCTGGCCCCTTCGGTACAACTGAGCGTGATCGAACAACTCGAAACCCGCCCGAAGCTGATCGTGATGGATACCATGAACTTCTGGATGAACGTGGCCCTGGCCGACCTGAAGAAGGTGATCGCCAAGGTAGACGTGCTGCTGGTGAACGACAGCGAAGCCCGCGAGCTGACCAATGAATATTCTTTGGTAAAGGCTGCCAAAAAGATCCTCAAAATGGGGCCTCAATACCTGATCATTAAAAAAGGCGAGCACGGCGCCCTGCTGTTCCACGAAGACAACGTGTTCGTGGCCCCGGCCCTGCCGCTGGAAGACGTATTCGATCCCACCGGCGCCGGCGATACCTTTGCCGGGGGCTTTATCGGCCACCTGGCCCGCACCAAGGACATTTCGTTCGAGAACATGAAGACCGGCATCATCGTGGGTTCGGCCATGGCGTCTTTCTGCGTGGAGAAGTTCGGCACCGAACGCCTCAAGGAAGTGACCAGGGCCGACATCGACCGCCGCCTGCAGCAGTTCCAGGAGCTGGTGAACTTCGACATCGAACTGGTATAACCCGGAAAAGAAAGGTTTTTGAAAAAGAGGGAGGGCCTGGGGCTGCTTCCTCTTTTTTTATGTCGCTACCATTTCCATTCGCCGGTCTCGATATCGAAATGGAATCCTTCGGAAGGCTCCGGGCAGGCAGGCTGATCGCTGGCGTCTTTGGGCTCCGCAGAAACCCCTGCGCCGGCAGGAGGAACCTGCAGGCCGGCATCCAGTTCTTCCCACCACTCAGCACTAGCCGAAGGAGCAGCGGGTGCCGCTGCCTTCAGTTGAAATTGATTTTCCGGCGGAGCAGGTGGTTGCGCATCCACCTCCAGCTCGTCCCACCAGTTGACGCCGGTGACACCGCCTGCGCTCAATTTCCCGTACAGCTCCACCAGCAGTTCCACATCGTCCGTTTGGTCGACCAGGCGGTGCAGTTCATTTTTTAAAGCGGCAATATCCAGGGCCATTGCTTTCTATATTTCTATAAAGGTAGAACCGCCCGCCTTAATTTAACCGCCGGGCCAGCACCACCGTTTGTTTAAAATGTTCTTTGCGGCCCTGGAGATTGAACAGCTCGGTAAGGATAATATAGGTGCCCACCGGCAGCTGCTGCCCTTTTTCGTCCAGGCCGTCCCAGGTCCAGGAGCCCGAAAGGCCCAGCAGGTCATTCTTTACTAAGCGGCGCACCAGCCGCCCGCCGGCATCGAAGAGGACCAGGTTGGCCACATAACCGCTTTCGGACAGGCTATAACGGATCAGCAGCACGTCTTCGTGGCCGTCGTTGTCGGGAGAAAATATTTTGGGACTGATGTCGATGGAGGCCCGCAGCGCGCCGGCCTGCCGGTATTGCGAGTTGCGGTACGTGGGCGTGCCGTAGCCGGCGGTGGAGGCGGCCGAATGCCAGTTGCTCTTGTCCTGGCTGGGGCCGTCGGGATCCATGCGCTCGAGCGCTACGCCTTCCGCATCGTCGATCAGCCCGAAATGCCAGTCCCTGGTATAGGCCACTTCGTCCACTACGGCGCCCTGCCGGTTCAGCAGCGCCACCGCTCCCCTGTCGTCGGGCAACGCGGGCAGGGACGGCAGGGAGAGCACCTGGCCGGGCGCTTTGACCCGGTAGCCCCGCTGCAGGGCCTCCCCGTCTTCGGTGAGCACCAGGTAGGCGCCGGGAAACAGGTAAAAAGGCTTTTCCGACAGGCGCTTCGGGGCGGAAAGGGCCCCGCCGCTGCGGCCGGCCACGTACAGGCCGGCGGCATCTACAATTTTGCTGCCCCGGTTGTACAGCTCCACGTAGTCCGAGGCGCCGGGCTTGGGATTGAACAGCAATTCGTTGATCACCACGTCGCCGGCCGAGGGTTCCTGCGGCAGGCCGACTGCCAGGCTGCTCTCCGCCTTGTTGCCGGCACAATCGCCGATGCCCGATGCCCGGAGGGTATAAACGGCCGAAGGCGCCAAGGGCGTGAACAGCTCCAGCTGCACCTGCGTAAAGCCGGGCGCCAGGACCATGGCGGCCCTAACGGTGATGCCGGGCGTCAGTTGGTATAAGCTGCTGGCGGCGGCGCTGCTGCTGTCCACCGGTTCGCTGAAGGTCAGCACCAGGGTCAGGCTGTCGGGCGTTACCGCCGCCTGCAGTACCGGCCCCGTTTCGTCGGGGTTGGCAGCCTCCACGGAATTGGTTCTTCCCGGCGTGCCGCCGCTGTTATCGGTGCTGGGCTTCCAGTTGGCGCTGCCGGTGCAGGGGTAGCGGGTGTCCACCATTTCGAGGCTCCAGCCTCCCTCCTGCTTCACCACATTGGCGTACCAGGCGGAGGTATACTCCACGGAATGGAGGCTGCGGCCTTCCGGTGACAGCAGGCTCAGGACCGTACCGTTATTGTCCAGGGCCGGGAAGCTGCCCACCCCCAGCGCGGAGCCCAGGGCGGCAAAGGCCGGCGCATTAGCGGTGGAAGCCAGGATGAGGTAGCTGCCGGCGGGCAGCAGCAGTTCGGGAAAGGGACCGCTGAGGGCGGTGGCCGTTGCCAGCCGGCAGCCTTTGAGGTTGAGCTCCCGGCCGCTGGTATTTTTCAGCTCCACGTATTCGGCAGCAGGCAGGCCTACCGCCGGGGCAGGATCGGCCATGATCTCGTCGATCACCAGCTCGAAGCGCTGCAAGGCCCCCTGCTGGCCCCGGGCCAGGAAAGGCAGCAGGAAAACAACGGGCAGCAGGAACCGGGGGAAGGTCATGACTACAAAATATTCAATCCATTGCTACAAATGAAAAAGATGAGCTTATTTTTGGATGCAATAACAATTCTTCCTACTTTCGCCGGCAATGATTAAAAATAAACATACTAAGCGTACCAAGAAGCGGTTTTCCCCCCGGGAAGGAGCGTAGTACTTATGTATGTTACCATATAATTACAAGCCTTCCCCCACCGGGAAGGCTTTTTTTTAACCCCACAAAATGTAAAAACGATAAACAATGAAAGTTGCTGTTGTAGGCGCTACCGGCCTGGTAGGTACCAAAATGCTTCAAGTACTGGAAGAGCGGGCTTTTCCGGTAACCGAATTAATTCCCGTTGCCTCTGAAAGATCAGTAGGTAAAGAAGTAACCTTCAAGGGCAAGCAGTACAAGGTAGTGGGCATGCAGGATGGCATCAACGCCCAGCCGCAACTGGCGCTGTTCTCCGCAGGCGGCGGCACTTCATTGGAATGGGCTCCCAAATTTGCCGAGGCCGGCATTACCGTGGTGGACAACTCCTCGGCCTGGCGCATGGACCCCTCCAAGCCCCTGGTGGTTCCGGAAGTAAACGCCGACGTACTGACCGCTACCGATAAAATCATTGCCAACCCCAACTGCTCCACCATCCAGATGGTCGTTGCGCTGGCACCCCTGCACAAAAAATACAAAATCAACCGGATTGTCGTGTCTACCTACCAGAGCGTAACCGGTACCGGCAAAGCCGCCGTGGACCAGCTGATGGGCGAGCGCAACAAATCCGTTGCCGGCGAAAACGGTGAGTACGGCATGGCTTATAAATACCCCATCGACCTGAACGTGATCCCCCAGATCGACGTGTTCCTGGACAACGGCTACACCAAAGAAGAAATGAAAATGGTGAACGAGACCAAGAAAATCATGGGCGATGACAGCATCCGCGTTACCTCCACTACCGTACGCATCCCCGTGATCGGCGGCCACAGCGAAGCGGTAAACGTGGAATTCGAGAACGATTTCGACCTGGCCGAAGTAAAGCAACTGCTGGCCGAGGCCCCGGGCGTAGTGCTGCAGGACGAGCCTTCGCAGCAGCTGTACCCCATGCCGCTCTGGGCACATGAAAAAGACGAGGTGTTCGTGGGCCGTATCCGCCGCGACGAGTCGCAGCCCAAGACCCTGAACTTCTGGTGCGTGAGCGACAACCTGCGCAAAGGCGCTGCCACCAACGCCGTGCAGATCGCCGAATACCTGATGCAGCAAGGACTGTTGTAATAATAAAAGGTACTAAAATGAAAGAGGCTGTCTCAAAAGTAGGCAGCCTCTTTTTTTTATTTTAAGCTATTGGAAGGGGCTAGGGTTTTTCTTTATTTTGAAGGTATGGCCCGAGGTAAATCCCATAAAGTGGTTTTTAAACAGACCCACCAACATCAACTCTCCCTGCTGCCCCCTTCCCTGGACGAGCTCCTGGCAGCCCAACACCCCGTACGCGTGGTCAATGCCGTGCTGGATAAAGTCGACATCACCGAACTGCTCAGCCAATATAAACCCGGCGGCACCAGTTCCTACCACCCCCGCATGCTGCTCAAGGTGCTGGTTTACGCCTACATCAATAATATTTACAGCAGCCGTAAAATCGAGCAGGCTATCAAGGAGCACATTCCCTTTATGTGGCTGGCGGCCATGAACCAGCCCGACCACAATACCATCAACCGCTTCCGGGGTAAACGACTGCAGAAAACCCTTCAGCCTATTTTCACCCAAGTGGTAATGTTGTTGTGCGAGGAAGGCCTGCTCAGCATTAAAGACCTCTATACCGATGGCACCAAGCTGGAAGCCAATGCCAACCGCTACACCTTTGTGTGGGGCAAAAGCATAGAAACCAGCCGCGAACGCATCAAAAAGCAGTTGAACGAGCTGTGGCAGTACGCCCAAAGCATTGCCGCCCAGGAGATGGAGGAGCCCGATCCGCCCAGTTTTGACAAGATCGATGCGGAAAAGGTGGAGAAGACCATTGAAAAGATCAATGAAGCCATCCGGGATAAAGACGTCAGCAAGGGCGTAAAGCAGAAGCTGGCTTATGCAAAGAAGCACTGGCCCGCTAACCTCAAAAAGTATGAGCAGCAGGAAAAGATCCTGGGCGAAAACCGCAGCTCTTACTCCAAGACCGATAAGGATGCCACTTTCATGCGCCTGAAGGAAGATCACATGAAAAACGGCCAGCTCAAGGCGGCCTATAATGTACAGATATCTACCAACGGGCAGTTTGTGGCGGGCTATTCCATTCATCAAAACACTACGGACACCAATACGCTGATCCCTCACCTGGAGCA
>NZ_JBBBEI010000051.1:0-15903 GCF_037132455.1 Huijunlia imazamoxiresistens
AACTTAAAACATTAATGCCATTAAAGTTCCAATTCTTTGATAACCAGAACTCACTAATTTATCCCTTGTAAAGTATAAATCAAAGATTTAAAGAGAATGGTATTGGTTATATATTTGAATCCAATAGAATAATAAGAGTTGATTCAACCTATACTCATTCTGAAATCACCAAACCAAGCCTGAAGTTATTATCCAATAATTTGTTTCAAAATGCTAATGAAGAATTTCTTAAGGCTCATGATCATTATAGGCATGGAAGAAATAAGGAGTGCTTATCAGAATGCCTAAAGGCTTTCGAAAGTGTAATGAAAATAATTTGCACCCAAAAGGGGTGGCCGCATGATGAAAAAGATACATCCAGTAAACTTTTAAAGATATGCTTTGATAATAATTTGATACCTCAATACTTACAAACGCAATTTACTTCACTAAGGGCAGTTCTAGATAGCGGCATTCCAACAATCAGGAATCGGATAGGGGGGCATGGACAGGGCAGTGAAAAGAAAGAAGCTGCTGATCAGCTTGTTCGATATGCTTTAAACTTAACTGGTTCTAATATCATTTTTTTAATTGAACAAAGTGAACTTCAGTAATTGGAATCCTTTTGTGGCCTATGCAAGCTGGAAGTACAGAAACCATTGTCAATTAAAAAGGGGCTAAAAATATAAATGTTACGTGTTAATATATTTTTAGCGAGTTGTTCAATTAACTTTTAATTTCATATTAATGCTGTAAACAAACGACGAAGTACAGGCCTAAAAAATAATTTAAAAACTTTATAGTCGAGAAAATTTGTAGGCTTCCCCAAATTTCGGCCACTTGGAAATAGAGATTGCAAATCAATAGATTGTTATCTTTAAAACCTGAAAGATGAAAAAAGGAAAGTTTACCGAAGTACAGATCGTAGCCGCATTGAAGAAACAGGAAGCCGGCATTACCGTAAAAGACATCACCCGTGAACTGGGTATCAGCGAAGCCACCTTTTACTCATGGAAGTCGAAGTACGGCGGCATGGAAGCCTCCGACGTGGTCAAAATGAAGGACCTGGAACGGGAGAATGCCGAACTCAAAAAGATGTTCGCCGAGCTCAGTATTGAGTGCCGCGCCCTGAAAGGCCTCATTGAAAAAAAGTTCTGACGCCCCAGGATAAACGGGAAGCTGTTGACCACCTCGCCCAGGAGGAGCAGCTAAGTAACCGAAAGGCGTGCAAGCTGATGGGTATATCCCGAAGCACCTATCAGTATAAGGCAAAACCAAAGGATGACCGTGAGGTGCAGGATGCCCTCACCACTCTTACCACAAAGCATGCTGCCATAGGCTTTTGGCAGTGCTATTACCGACTGAAGAACAAAGGCAGTGTTTGGAACCATAAAAGGATCTACAGGGTGTATACACAGATGAAACTCAATATTAGGAGAAGAGCAAAGAAGCGGCTGCCGGAACGGGTAAAACAACCCCTGGTGGTGCCTACAGCGCCCAACCAGGTATGGAGCCTTGACTTCATGAGCGACGGCCTGGTGGATGGCAGAAAGTTCCGCCTGCTGAACGTCATCGATGACTTCAATCGCGAATCGTTGGCCGTGGAGGTGGACACCTCCCTGCCCTCCCTTCGGGTGATCCGTGTGCTGGAGCGCCTGGTGCAGCAAAGGGGAAAGCCCGCCAATATCCGAACCGATAATGGGCCGGAATTCATTTGCCACAAACTCCAGGATTGGTGCGAGGATCATCATATCACCCTGCAGTATATCCAGCCGGGAAAGCCCATGCAGAATGCCTACATCGAGCGAAAGAACGGCAGCATGCGCAGGGAACTGCTGAATGCCTACTTGTTTCATAGCCTGAACGAGGTCCGGATCCTGGCCGAGGAGTGGCGGGAAGATTACAACACCGAGCGGCCGCACAAGTCCCTTGGCTATCTTTCGCCGCTTATTTACGCCGGGCAGTATGCTCAAAACCAAAAGGAGGGTTCGCCGCGTTATCCACAAACGGCGAACGAAAATCACTTAAAAATTGAAGAGAGCCGTTTAGTGGATAACGCGATGAGGAAACCCCTGAAAACCAGTTAAAAACCTCTATCTAAAAGTGGCACTAAATAACGGGGAGCCTACAAATTGACTTTTACATGTTTATCCTCTTAAAAGCAAACTCTTTCTCCATCAAACGCAATATTTTTTCCATATTACTTGCCTGCCAAAATCTGTCTTTATAAATTGCGAGTTCTTCATACCGGTAAAAACGATATAGATGCGGTGTTGCAACCTCTACAGCATAAATGCCATTTTCCCCATCTCCACCGGTTCCCTCTGGCTTTAAGTTGGGAATCTCAGTAATACTGGGAAGTGTGGTAATTTGCAATGCAAACAGCTTGCGAGTAAATTTTTCCCAGCCTGACTTTGGAGTTAAGCTACGCCTTCTACTATTAAAGAACCGACTTTCCCCAGTATACTGGCTTCTATCATTCCCATTAAAACTGAGCAGATGTCCACTCCATTTGCCCTGCGTTTTCTTGAGGATGATTAATTGATGGTAAATTAAGTTGCCATATGTACACCAAATCCGGATTTGCAAAGAATCAAATCCTGCTTCTAAGGTGTCCAGATTCAGGTCAGCTATATCCCGTTTCATTTCCCTATAAAATATATCCGGTCTGCCAGGCCTGTACGGAATGTCCTTCAAAAACGTTGTGTCTTGAGCCTGACCTTTAATAGGAGCATTTCCCTTTTCATTATGAGCATTACAATAAAAGTGCAATGCCGATAAAGAAATAAGTATTAAAATGGCGGCTGTTTTCATTTATTCTCAATCAATCAATAAGCTTCTTTTCAATTTAAACCAATCGGCGACACTTTCATCAATCGCCATTTATGGGGCAGCAGTTCCTTTACCCCATTGATCGGGTGTAAATTCCGGGCTATTGTGACCCCCTAATTCCGTTTTCAAGCTGACCCCCTTATTCCGGACGAAGCTGACCCCACCCATGTAAAGGTTTTCTTCCCGGCTTTCGACCCATTCCGGGGCATGTTGACCCCCAGGGAAAGGGATGGCCATTGGCCTGTTCCGGAATATTTTGACCCCTCTGCCGGAATACCCGGCCGCTGTCATTCCGGCACATGTTGACCCCTCTTCCTGGCAATAAAGCGTTCTGTGATGCTGCTTTTCCTCGTCATTTGCTCCTCTAAAATCAACAAGGAGCAATGGCAGCAAAAGCAATAGAAATGGAACAACTCAAACAAATCCTTCAACTCCAAAACGACGGCTTCTCCATAAAAGCCATCGCACGCCATACAGGACTGGCCCGCAATACCGTAAAAAAGTACCTGGCCCGCACTGCAAACACCGACACAGAGCCATCCACTCCGGCTGATGATAACCAATTGGCTTCCATTGCCTATAATGACGATACCACCACCTTCAAAAGCGAACGCTACACCTCCCTGCTCCAACACTTCTGCTATGCCGAAACCGAGGTAAAGAAAGTCGGCGTCACCCGGCAACTTCTCTGGCAGGAATACAAAGAGCAGCACCCCGACGGCTATAACTACAGCCAGTACTGCTTCCGCTTTAGCGAATACCTCCAGCAAAAGGAAGTTGTCATGCACCTGGAACACCGTGCCGGCCTGACCATCATGGTTGACTTTGCCGGAAAAAAGCTTTCCTATACCGATGCCCAAAGCAGGGAGATCATCCCCTGCCAGGTGTTTGTTTCGGTACTGCCCCACAGCGGACTGGTCTTCTGCAAGGCCGTACATACCCAAAACACCTATGATTTTATCGACTGCATTAACTCCATGCTCACCTTTTATGGCGGCGCTGCCCAAACCATCCTCTGTGATAACCTTAAGACTGCCGTGGTACGTCCCAGCCGCTATGAACCCCTCTTTACCGACATGTGCTACCAGCTCAGCGAGCACTTTGCCACCACCTTCAGTGCTGCACGGCCTTACAAACCCCGGGATAAAGCCATGGTGGAACGCTGCGTCAGCATTGTCTACACCCACATCTATGCCCCCTTGCGTAACGAGGTCTTTACCAGCCTGGGAGAGCTCAATGCAGCCATGGCCCTGCAGCT
Organism: Huijunlia imazamoxiresistens; assembly: GCF_037132455.1. Lineage (NCBI taxonomy): Bacteria > Pseudomonadati > Bacteroidota > Chitinophagia > Chitinophagales > Chitinophagaceae > Huijunlia > Huijunlia imazamoxiresistens. Next base: position 4,070 of record NZ_JBBBEI010000051.1, read on the forward strand.
GCAAAAGCTCAATGACAAGGCCTATAAGGGCTCTTCTTACAGCCGTCGCCATCTCTTTGAGCAATATGAGCAGCCGGTGCTTAAAGAACTGCCTGCGGCAGCCTTTGAACTAAAACGGTGCACCATGGCCACCGTGCAGCGTAATTACCATATACAACTGCCTGAGGACCGCAATTATTACAGCATTCCTTTTACCTACGTGGGTAAGAAAGTAAAGGTCCTCTTTGACAACAAGACCGTGGAGGTGTATTACGAGCACTCCCGCATCGCCTTCCATCGGCGCAGTCATACCCTGAAGGGCTATAATACCCAGCCTGACCACATGCCCTCCAGCCACCGCCATGCGCAACAGGTGATGGGCTGGACTTCGGAAGAGCTGTTGGAAAAGGCCCGTAAGGTCGGCACCCATACCCACCAGGTAGTCGGGCACATTCTTACAGCCAGCTTTTTTCCCGAACAGAACTACAAGAGCTGCATTGGCGTGCTGATGCTGGAAAACGCCTTTGGCCAGCAGCGGCTGGAGGCTGCCTGCGCAAGGGCACTGACCGGCACGCGGATCAACTATACCATGATCAAAAACATCCTGGAATGCGGGCTGGACCGCCAGCCACTGGTCCTGGAAGCGGCTCCTTTGCCCCTGCATGAAAATATCCGCGGAGCGGAGCACTACTACTGACAGATACCGGCTTACCCTCGTCCTCAAACAAATAACCCCAATATGAACACAACGCAAACCCTCGAACAACTGCAGCAACTGAAGCTGCAGGGCATGGCTTCTTCTTACAAAATGCAGCTGGAACTGCCGCTGCACCAGCAACTGGACGCCCATGAGCTCATTGCCCGGCTGGTGGAGTCCGAAGTACTGGCGCGGTCTTCGGAGCGTACCGCCAATTACCTGAAGGCAGCGAAGCTGCGCCTGCCGGCCACGCTGGAACAGGTAGACTGCTCCGCTGGTCGCGGAATCAGCAAGGAGCAGCTATCGGCCTTGATGGAGGGGCATTACCTTCACCAGGGAGAGACGGTGTTGATTACCGGGGCCACTGGCTGCGGCAAAAGCTTTTTGGCCTGCGCCCTTGGCCACCAGGCTTGCCTGCAGGGACACAAAACCCTGTACCTGAACATGAACCGGCTGATCGAAAAGATCATGCTTGCCAAACTGGATGGCACATACATCAAGGTGCTGAATCAAATGGAAAGGGCGCCCCTGATCATCCTGGATGATTTTGGTCTTCAGCCACTGGACCAGACCATGAAAGTGGCCCTGTTGCAGATCCTGGAAGACCGGTATGGAAAAAAGCCGGTGGTGATTGCTTCGCAGCTTCCTGTATCGAAGTGGCATGACTATATTAATGAACCAACGCTGGCTGACGCCATTATGGACAGGTTGACAGCAAAGGCCCATCGAATAGAGCTGAAGGGAGAATCCAGGAGAAGAAAAAAACAGTAGTGCGGCACAGGTTGAAACAATATCTTTGATCCGGAAAAGCACATCCTCAAAACGCTCTTTTTATTAGCTCCTCATCATGCCCCTAAACGGGGTCAGCTTGCATCCGGAATGAGGGGGTCAGCTTCAACGGAATAGACAATCGGGTGCATGGGCAGGCGGGCCAGTACATCGGTAAGCCACTCCAGCGGGTTGATCCCGTGCATACGGCAGCAGCCCAGCAGGCTGTACATCATCGCAGCACGTGGGGCCGCATCGTGAGATCCGGTAAACAAAAAGTTCTTTCGACCCAAGGCTACTGGGCGGATAGAGTTCTCGATGAGGTTGCTGTCGATCTGCAGCATGCCGTTCTCCGTATACCGGCATAGCTTTTCCCACCGCTTGACTGAGTAGGCCAGCGCTTTGCCCATAGGGCTTTTGGGCAGCACCTTTGGCAGTTGCTCCTGCATCCACTTTCCCAGTTCCTCCAGGATTTGTACCGATTCTTCCTGCCGGACCTCCCTGATTTTCTCAAAGGAGTTTTCCGCATCCCGGCACCTTCGTTCGACGGCGTACAGTTGTTGAAACCTTTCCAGGGCGTACTCCGCCCGCTCTTTATCAGTTTTAAGGGCCTCCATGAAGTACCGGCGGGCGTGTGCCATACAGTTCAGGTGAATGACCCCTTCCTTATTGTCGTATTTGTCATAGACCTCGTAGCCATCGGTTTGCAAGTGTCCCTTGAAGTCTTTAAGGATGCCCTCCGGGGCCTTTTTGTTCCGGTTTTTCTGGTAATCGAAGAACACCAGCCGGCGTAGGCTGTCCTGGTACACCCAGAAAAAGCCGTTGTGCACCTTCTTCCCCGCCTTGTTGCGATCCAAAACCTTAATGCCGGTCTCGTCGGCATGGAGGTAACCGGCGCTCAGCACCTCCTTCTTTAGGGCTTCGTACAGCACTTCCAAGAGGTTACAGGCGCTTCCGATCCACCCGATGATAGTGGAATAAGGTAAGGTGGTGCCGGCGTGCTCAAAGCGTTGTACCTGCCGGTAGCAGGGCATATGATAAGCGAATTTGTCGATCAGGATTTGCGCCAGAAGGCTGGGGCCGGCAATACACTTCTGAACGGGCTGGACCGGCAACGGCGCCACGATGATCCTGGAGCCGTCGTGCCCTGCCTCTGCCGGCGTTAGATACTTGACGCGGATGATCCGTTTGACATAGAGCTCCGAAGGGGTGATCTCCAGCACCTCGGTAACCGCCTCCCCAATGGCAATGCTGCCTGGCGGGACGTTGTCCGGTTCCAGGCGAATCTCCTCCCGGCGTAACCAGGCCGGCAGGGCGTACCGGCCGGGGTGGTACGTTGGCCTTTTCTCGACTATAGTGCGGGTGTATTGCACCTTTTTCTTCCCGGTGACGGTTACCTCGGCTACGGTTTCGGCATTCAGGTCCAGTGCAAGTTGGGAAGGATTCGGGGATTGGGACCCGACAAAGCGCTCGGCTTTGTGGCCAAAGACCTGCTTTTTAAGCCGGTCCAGCTCGTGCCGGAGGACAGCAATGGTGCCGCGGGCCTCGTGCAATTCCACTTGAGACTGCTCGTAGAGGGCCTTGTAATCTATGGCAGGGGCGGCTTCCATTCCCTACAAATATGCCCCATACAGCGCTGATTTCAAAGGAAAAGGATGGTTATTTTCTATAATTTTAGACGTTAAGACTGCTTCTATTCAGGCTTAACACCTGCACGCATCAAGGGGAAATTGAAGTTTTGAAATAGATGGCGACGCTAAGAATTAGCGAACTTATAAAAGTAAGGGTTCGTATATTTAAATTGTAAAAGGTCACTAAACAATCAGCTTGAAAATACAATCGTTTTTAATGCTACTGTTGCTATCGCTTCTAATAGGGTGCGATTCCTTCTATCCCAAGGCTAATTTTCATCTTATTAACTTTAGTAAAGACAAACCGACAACAGATATAACTGTGAAGTTTGGTGGAGACGTGATTTATTCAGGCCCACTCCACCGTTCAACTGTTGCTCCAGACATACAATACACGTTCAGCAAGAGAGCCTTAAAAGGGAAATACAACATCATCATTGAAGCAGATGGTGGAAGGATCAAGGAAAGTCATCCTCTGATGCTTGGCAAAGACAAGTGGGTGATAATTAGGTACTCTTATTTAAAACCAGTCGACAGCGCAACCTTGCTCCGGGTATATGGATTTGTAGATTCAGCAAGGTTAACGGGGAGTGGCCCGAAGATAACTGTCGGTGTAAGAAATGAGCCAATAAAAGAGTATTACTAAGGCTGCTCATAACTTAGACACACAATATGTATTCAAGGGGTACTGATCACAGGAGCAGGGCAGTTGAAGCCCCAAACTTGGTTTTTGGGCGCATTGACTCTCTTCATCAAACCTTCGCATACCGTTTGCGGTAGCGAACCTGCCTCAGGGATATGCCTTGCAGGATCAGCATCAGCTCCTTGTGGCATATGCGAAAAGAGCCTTCTTCCAAGGCCATCGGTATCTCGAAGGTTCCTTGTTCCAGGCGCTTGGAGTACAGGGCAAAGCCATCCCCCTCCCAGCGCAGCAGCTTTACCTGGTTGCGCCGCCGGCTCAGGAAGATGAAGATATCGCCGCTCAGCGGATCTCCCATCATCTGTTCCCGGACGATGCTGGCCAAGGTGTAAAACCCTTTCCGCATGTCGCAGGCTGTCCGAAATAGGAAGTAGCGGCAGGAATCGCTTAAGGCCAGCATAGGTCAGGATATTAGGGTTCGTAAATAATCCGCCCCTACCGGCTGGTAAAGCTTGATGCTTCCTCCAGCCAGGACCAGTTCGGCGAAGGGTAGAGAATTTTCTGGTGAAGGGGTAGGTTGGTCGTCCGGCATAGCAGGAACTGGCTCGGTGATCTGGAGGGGAATAAAGTTGTTTTCTAGTGGCGTGGTTGTATGGCGGCGGTACTCTTTCAACCAGGAATGGAATAGGGAGTCGGAGAAATCCTGCTGGCGGCAGAAGGATGCAATAGGAAGGCCGCTCTTTTCCCATTGATGGATCAGGTCCAGTTTATCCTTGTCGGTCCGCTTAACTCGTTGCTTTTTGGTGGCTTTGTCCATGCCCGTTTGGTTTTAGGGCAAAGCTATCACCCATCAAACTGCCCGGCAAAATGCTGTTGCTCGTTTGCTTACGTATAAACCACTACGGGGATGGGATGATAAGAAGGGCTGGACTTTAAAACAGCGAGCAGGTCGCTGGCATCTAATGCAGGCAGCGTATTGTCCAGTACAATTAGGGAAGGATAAAGCGAGGGCTCTGTTTCTTCCAGGTAACGCAGAAGGGATTTTCCATTCATAAATTTTTTCACTTCCGCCTCATAGCCGATTTTTTTAAAGGCCTCATCGATCATCATGCGGTCATCTTCTCATCATCCACTACCAGGATCGAAAAGGGCAGGCCATTTTTCATCCCAATAATCGTTCAAGAAGCATACCTGATTAAGTTGCCGGCAATAAAAGCCTATAGAGAAGCACCCCTGATCCGGGAACCGGAACGCCAGAAGGCCTTTGCCAACAGCATCCTGGATGCTTCCCTGAATGGGATTTTTGTGGCTCGTGCCAACCGGGAGGAAGGGGGAAAAGCGAGGGATTTTCAGATTTACAGGATAAACCCGGCCGAATGATGGGGCCACCCGGCGGCATTGCCCTCCAGGGGCCACACAATGCTATGCCGGCAGCAGCACCTGGAAGCTTGCCCCTTTTCCCAATTCGCTGTTAGCCAGAACAGAGCCACGGTGGTTCGCTACCACCTTTTGCACAATAGCAAGGCCTACTCCGGTCCCCTCGTACTCCTGGCGCCCATGCAGGCGCTGGAAGATCTGGAAGACCTTTTCGGCATGCTCCGGCTCGAATCCGATGCCGTTGTCTGCCACTTCTATGAGGTAATAAGGGCCGCCACCGCCTGCGGCAAACTGCCGGAGCGTCGCTTCCCCTTCCCGCACCATCTTGCTGCGCACCCAGATTTCCGGGGTCCGATCTTCCCTGCGGTACTTGAGCGCATTACTGATCAGGTTTTGAAATAACAGCCGCAGTTGCGCCGGGTCTCCAGGGATTCCGGGCAGTTGCTCCACATGCACCAGGGTGCCGGTTTGGTGGATGGGATCCTTAAGCTCATGAAGCACCTCCTGGACCACTGCATTCAGACGAACCTTTACCTGCAAATGGGGCTTTTCGCTCACTTTTGCGTACAGCAACAGGTCGTCGATCACTCTTCTCATCCACGCTGCCGCACTTACCATGCGCTCCAGCATCCGGATGCTTTCCGCTACAGGAGTAGTGGTAAGCCCCTTTTTCAGGCGCTCTGAAAAGTATTGGATCTTTCGTAATGGCTCATGAAGGTCGTGGGAGGCGGCGTAGGTAAACTCCTCCAGGCTGGTGTTGGACCGTTTCAGTTCCTTCACCGAATGCTCCAGGTCGAGTTGGGCTTCCTTAAGGGAGGAAATATCCGTCAGAATGGCAATAAGCTGGCTGGGGTCTATCCGGAAAAGGGAGATCTCCAGCCACTTTCCGGTTGGCTCACAGAAGAGCTCGGCATGCCGGGGTTTCCCCGTCTTCAAGACCCGGATACACCACTGTAAATAGGATGACTTCCAGTATTGGGGGACCAGCTGGGTGAGGGTCTGTGACAGGTACACTTCTTTGGGAATGCCCGTCAGCTTTACGGCGGCCTCGTTGACCACAAGCGGTCCCAGGTCGGTGATCCGGCCTTGCCGGTCCCGGATCGCTGCACCCACAGAAATGCCGCTGGAGGAGCGCTTCAGGATGTTTTCCAGCAGGCTTAGTTGCTGCTCGATCGTCCTGGTGGCATTTTTTTGCGGGCTGATATCGGTAAAGCCCGCCAGGAGGCTATCGTCCAGCTTTACGAAAGAAACCTGGAACCAGGCGTCGAGGCGCCCTTCCAGGTAGTGGACCTCCATGTAGGACGGGGTACCGGTTTGAAAAACACGGCGGAGCATTTCAAAGACCCCTGTTTGAAGTTCGGTGGGGAAAATGCCGACAGTGGACTTTTGAAGGAACTGCTCTTCGGAAAGCGATAACATCCGGGGCAAAGCCGGGTTGACCCGCTCGATTAAGAAGTCCACCACCCTGCCTGCGTGGTCGTGCACGGCACGGGCAATCAATATACCGTTTGGAGAAGCGGACAGGATGCTGTCGGCCAGTACACTTAGACCGTCCCGTTCATTGCCGGCAGGGGTCTCTTCGGTGATATCCCCAAATTCAATGAATACGCCGCCCCGCAAGCGGGTAAACCGGGCCAGAAAACGCCGGTTGGTCCGTAGGTTAACGATCGGGGTTTGGGACTTTTCCCCGGTTTGATATACCCGGATCATTTCCTGGAGGACGGCACCCTTTACCTCCCCGCTCAGGGTCGGGATGTTTGAAATGCAAAGGCCTGCTAGCTCCTGCCGGGATAAATCGAAGGGTTTGCAGCCTTCTTTGTTGCAATAGACCAGCTGGAAATCGACAGGAGGCCCGTTCCCATCCGCAAAAACGGGCCTTGCCCAAATAAGACCCTGGGACTGAGCGTCGAAAAGTTCGGAAAAGAACTGGGGATCGTATGGGAGTTGTTCCATTTTTATTTGGATTACCACAATTTACGATGTTTGGCAGATCGTTCCTTTCCCTTGGTTGAGATCCGGGTATCCCACCACCGGGATAATTCCGGGAGCTCTGCCGGTTTCGGCCTGGGATCGCTCCTGCAACGCGATTGAAGCAATGCCTGTGGCTGCACTGCGGGACGGCATGTTGCCTTTGGTTCAAAGGGAGCGATTGTCGCATTACCCGTCCCCTGCTTTTTCTTCAGCCTTGCCGCTTTGCAGTTTATAGGGTATTGTGGATCCAGCGTTTCAGCCCAACCACACCAATATGCTCCGCAGGCACTTCATCTCCCAATAAGGCCCGGGGCTTTTATTCATCCATGCGGTCAAAGATTATTTTTAGCACTGCAATAAAAGGTAGGAAAAAACCTGCCGGACAAACCTCATAAGCCACTGCCCGTCAACAGGGGATTAATGAAATCAGCGGATTGATCTGTGCTTTGGAGGATACGATCCGGGAAACCAATATGCGGTTATCCATTAACGGGTGGAAAAACAGGCTGCGGTGGTGGCCCGTCGGGTAGAAAATCCCGGGGTATTTAACGAAACAGCTATTATGGATAAAAGCAGGGGCTTCATTCCCACGAGGCCCATTATTCCCCATACAGTGCCCAACGTATGGGTTTACAAGTGCCGGCTGTCGTCAGCGGATGCCGGAGACCCGGCTGGGGCCCGGTTTAAAACATTATGCTCCTGCTATTGGAAAGAAACGTACATTACAGCTATTCAAAAGCATTTTGTATTCATTCCTTCCCACGGCTGCCCGGTTTCAATTTTTACACCTGCTTTTATATTGCCACTTCGCTTCATGAAAAGTACTTAGGGCAGGCCAGGGATGGCCCTGATCGAAAACTGAAAAAGTATTAAAGACAACATAAAAACAGATATATGATACCCCTGCAGGAATTAAGAATAGGCAACTGGATCATGGATGATACTTCCGGTGAAGTGTATCAAATAAGAAGTGGCCTGGATATCGACAGCCATTCCCATGGCTTTTCACCTGTCCCGATAACGCCTGAAGTGCTGGCAAAATGCGGTTTTGCTTTTCATGATTATTTCAGGGTCTGGCAGAAAAATAAACCGGTAGCCGGCACAGGCCCCGATATGGAACTGGACCCGGACTACTGGGTGCTTGATTTTTCCAAACACCGTATCGGGGTGGAATTGAAAGGGTTGCATCAATTGCAGAACCTGTATTTTTTATTGAAAGGCAGGGAACTGAAGATTATGGAATAACAGACTTCGTTTTGGTGCGGCATGGCCTGCCCTTAAACTTCATTTATGGCAAAGATTTTTACGGTTGAATTCCTTTATCGGGGTACCCTTGCCTCTGCATTGGTAAGCGTGGGTGAGAAAGGGCAGGACCCCTGGTTTCATATAAGATTCCATGACGAGGCGTTGGATCAGCTGCTTCAAACCGGTCATCTCAGGTATGCTGGCATAAAGGGCTACAGGAATACCGGGGCTTATAATAGAGCAGGCGCGAAAGAGTTGTTGGAATCCTTAGGACAGGAGATAGAAAGCTACCTTACCAGCAAAAAAACAATGGATGCTTCTGTCAAATGACGCAACCACCCGAAGGACTTTCCTCGTTTATCGGTTCCCGGGAAAGCCTGGAAGCGGATGCGCGCGAACGGAAGCAGCGGGCCGAAGCAGGGGGAATTCAGCTGAACTCGTACAAGAATGAAGAAATGCTTTATGTATGGATGCTGTTAAACCTTCCGGAGTCAAAGAAAGCGCGGCGGCAGATCATGGAATTAATTAAGGGGGCATAAGGGAAAGCAAGCCTTGCGGGGCAAACAACGGGAGCTGGCGTGGTGATTCGCAAGTGGCGGTACCGCACCCCTTCCAACGCGGGTACCCCGGGTCTATTCTTTGGCTTTTTCCACCAAAACATTCAGTCTCATTTCCTCCACGTCCAATTCCTGTTCTATTTTCCTGATGGCAGTATCGCTAAAGCGGCCTTCCTTGTGCAGCTTAATCAGCAACTGTCGCTGGAACCGGGCGATCTCCCGTTGTGCAAACAACAGCTGGCGGAGCGGTGATAATAATAAGGGCCCTTCCTCTTTACCCCTTGTTTTTAAATGGATAATTTCCCTGGAAAGCCCGTCTGCTACCTGTTCGTACCTGCTTTTCATCTGCCCCTTTAACTTATTGTCCAATGGCCCGGGGAAGTCATGCTCGATAAAATTGATGACACTGTTGACGATAAGCAATAACAATTCTTTGCTTTCCTGGTCCGTATCCTCTTTGGGGGTTACGCCTAAAAGCCGGATGAGCAGGGGCAGGGAAACTCCCTGCACCACCAGGGTGACAAAAATGACCACGAAACCCAGGAATAAAATGATATTGCGCTGAGGAAAGGCACTCCCATCCTCTAAGGTTAACGGGAGCGCCATCGCTGTTGCCAGGGACACCACGCCCCTGGTGCCTACCCAGGCTATGATCATCAGGTTTTTCCAGGGAATTTCCTGCTCCTCTTCTGCCGGCAGGCCAGGTGCCGGCTTTTTCCCTGTGAACAGCAGCGGGGAATAGGCGCCTGCAAACACCCAGGCAATGCGGACCAGGATGGTAACCGCGCTGATAATCAATCCATAACCGATCAGCTCTGCCGGCGTGTAGGCAACCAGTCCCTTTAATATGGCAGGCAGCTGGAGCCCTATGAGAATAAAGACAAAACCATTGAGCAAAAAAATAAGCGTGTCCCAAACCGCCCGGTTGCGCATCCGGGTCTGATACGTAAACACTTCGGTGGCATGCCTCGAAACCAGCAGGCCGGCACTGACCACCGCCAATACGCCGGATGTATGTACATGCTCGGCCGATAGGTAGGAAACGAAAGGGGTTAACAGCGATAAGCTGGTTTCCACAAGGGAATTATGCCTGATTTGTTTATGGACAAATACGAACACCCCGCCAATCAGCAGTCCCACGATTATTCCACCGCCGGCGACAAATAAAAACTGCAACCCGGCCCGCCAGAAAATAAAGGCCCCGGTGGAGACAGCTGCAAGGGCATAGCGATAGGCGATGAGGGCGGACGCATCATTGACCAGGCTTTCACCTTCCAGGATCGTAAGGACCTTTTTGTTCAGGCCAAGGCCCTTGATCAAACTGGTGGCCGCTACGGCATCGGGAGGAGAAACGATCGCTCCTAACAGAAAAGCCAAGGGCCAGCTAAAGCCGGGGATAACGTAATGGGCTGCCACGGCAACGGCAGTAGCCGTAAAAAAGACCAGGGTAATGGCCAGCGCCGAAATCGGCTTTATCGAGGTCCGGAAATCCTGCCACGAAGTTTTGGCCGCTGCATCGTACAGCAACGGGGGAAGAAACATCAGGAAAACTATGTCCGGCTCCAAGGCAAGGTCGGGCAAAAAGGGGACAAACCCAATGAGCAAACCAACCGACACCAGCAGTATGGGATAAGGCAGCTTTAGCTTGTCGGCAATTGCGGACAGGCTGATAAGAATAGCCATTAAAAAAATAACAATTTCAAAGTTACCCATACGCTTCCTGATGCACGAACCGGGGCACCGGCGGCCTCCGGTATACATAGACAGACTCCCTTGCAAAACAGATACCGGTGAACCAGGATCCCCGTCTCCTGGAAGGATTTCCCTCCCTTCCGGACGGATCGATCGTTCTTAAGCCGGCTAAAAGCCCCCGGGAGGGACCGGTGCCGGGAAGAGGGCTTCTTTCCGGTAGCAAAGAGTTAATTCATAAACCAAGGAATAAATACCAGCGAATACCTACCGGTCGCCTCATCGGGGGACATACTTTCTTGCAGGGATACAGGTAATCGCATTCTTAAGGCTTGATTACCTGGTCAATTTGCAGTCCTATAGCTTGTATAATATCGCTTCGGTAATGGTCCCCTTTCCAGCCGGCAGCTGTACGGTACAAGTGCATCTTTTGTGGCAGGTGATAAAGAAGAATCATAGCCCTCGGGGTATTTATTTTGCAATAAAAAGGCCATCTACAACACTTTCCATATCATAAGTCAGGGAAGTGCTGTCGACTGAAAGGTGAACCGGGATAGCCAATACAGTGGAATTGAAGGTGAAGAAAAATAGTTTCCATACTTGCTGTAAAGGCTTTTAGGAGAACCAGTAGTAGTAAAGCGAGGTGTGAAGGTAAGCTTACTAAGCGATCCATCAAGTTATTGTTCAGATTTTGATGACATTGACGTCACCTCCACATAGACAGGGCGTAAACTTGGAGGTAAATACAGGTTGAGCTGGTCCCTCCTTGTATTTTCCCGCAGGGTTACCACGCATGAAAGCTGTGTCAACTATTCTCACGTACGTATAACAGGTTCCAGGGGGCGGTGTATGGGTATCTATGCCGGCAGCGGGATCCGCGGAAAAGGGAGTGGTTTTTGGCAATGGGAAGTCGGGGCATCAGTGCTTTTGTTCGCTTATCCGGAGCCCGATGTCGTCCAGCAGATCCTGGTTGCCCGGGTTTCCCAAACAGCTGTTGGCATGAATATATACGGTAATAACGGAAGGCGGCTGTCCGCCTCCTCCGTTCCCTTCGTAATAGGAAAGAGAGACGCTATAGCTTCCCAGCAGGTTTCTCCGGACCTCGTAGTGCGCCAGGGCCCCGTTGTATAAAACTTCTATTTTAATTGCCATGACCGCCAGCGTTTATTCGTGGATTCAAAAAATAAATTCATTACTGGCTGTTCACTGCTTCCGGGAGGGAACAAGGAGTAAGAATAAGCATCGCTCCGGCCATTACTGCCCAATAATCATGCTATACC
>NZ_JBBBEI010000052.1:0-15666 GCF_037132455.1 Huijunlia imazamoxiresistens
GCTGGCCTTCCTCTTCATCTGGAAATTCATGCCCGAGACCAAGGGGCGCTCCCTCGAACAAATCCAACAAGAATTAGGCATCCATTAAAAGAATTGGACGATGATGAAAACGAAAATACTGGGCTTCCTTGCCCTTGCTTTCCTGGCCGCCTGCGGCAATGCCAACAATGCGCCTGTTCCTGACGCTCCGAACGGCGAACCGGAAGCATATAACGAGCCGTACCGCCCCAAAATCCATTTTTCACCGAAGACCGGCTGGATGAACGATCCCAACGGCATGGTGTATCATAACGGTACCTACCACCTGTTTTACCAGTATTATCCCGACAGCACTGTCTGGGGGCCGATGCACTGGGGCCATGCCACCAGCCGCGACCTGGTGCGCTGGGAGCACCAGCCCGTAGCCCTTTACCCCGACTCGTTGGGCTACATCTTTTCCGGCAGCGCCGTGGTAGATCAGTACAATACCACCGGCTTTGGCAAGGACAGAAAAACACCCCTGGTCGCCATCTTTACGCACCACGACACGGTGGGAGAGAAGGCCGGCCGGAACACGTATCAGAACCAAAGCCTGGCCTACAGCCTCGACGACGGAAAGACCTGGACGAAGTATGCCGGCAACCCGGTGCTCAAAAATCCCGGCATCGTGGACTTCCGCGATCCCAAGGTCATGTGGTATGAAAGAGGCAAAAAATGGATCATGACCCTGGCCACCAGGGACCGCATCACCTTCTACTCCTCACCCAACCTCAAAGAATGGAAAAAGGAAAGCGAGTTTGGGCAGAACCTGGGTGCCCATGGCGGCGTATGGGAATGTCCCGACCTGTTTCCCCTGGACGATAACGGTAAAAAAGTATGGGTGCTGCTCGTCAACCTCAATCCCGGCGGTCCCAACGGCGGCTCGGCCACCCAGTACTTCCTGGGCGACTTTGACGGCACCACCTTTACCCCGCAAAGCACCGATACCCAATGGCTCGATTACGGTCCGGACGAATATGCCGGCATTACCTGGTCCAACACCGGTGACCGCAAAATCTTCCTGGGCTGGATGAGCAACTGGCTGTATGCCCAGGTAGTGCCCACCTCTTCGTGGCGCAGCGCCATGACCGTTCCGAGGGAATTACAGCTGAAACATGCCGGCAATGCGGTGTACCTGGCCTCCGAACCGGTGCGGGAACTGGATATTATCGCCTCAAAATCTATCAACCTGCAGGATACCAAAGTAAACAGCTCCTTCGATCTATCCGGGGAAACGGGCCAACTGGCAGGGCCCTTCCGCCTGGACCTGGAACTGGAAAAGGCAGCGGATCTTTCCCTGGTGCTTTCCAACGAAGCCGGCGAAGAACTGGTGATCGGCTACGACCAAAAGGCCAACCGTTATTTCATCGACCGCAGCAAGGCGGGCAACAGCGACTTCCACAAGGAATTTGCCGCCCGCCACACGGCGCCCCGTTTTTCGCAGGAGGGCAAGATGAACATCACCCTTATAGTGGATGTAAGCTCGGTGGAACTCTTTGCCGACGGCGGCCTGAGCGTGATGACCGGGATCTTCTTTCCCTCCCAGTCCTTCACCCGTGCCGCCCTCCGTTCCGCCGGCGGGGCCGTCGTCAACAACCTGGTTTACCGTAATTTGAAGCCTGTGTGGTAGTGCCTTCAACTAAAGAGACCTGACAGGTTTTTAAAACCTGTCAGGTCTTTTGCTATACAATTGCACTTTATAAACATGAAACGACTTTTTTCCTTCCTCCTGTTGGCTTCGCTGCTGTGCCTTTCATTCCTGGCCCAGGCGCAGCCGCGCAAGCTGCCGCCCTTCCGGGTATTGCAGGCCAACGGCAAGGTGTTCAATGCCAGCCAGCTGCCCATGGGCAAGCCCATTGTGGTGGTGTACTTCTCGCCGGACTGCGACCATTGCCAGGTCCTGATGCGGGACTTCTTCAAGCGGGCAGAAGATTTCAAAAAAGCCTCCGTAGCCCTGATCACCTTTCAGCCGGCGGCCATGCTCCAAAAATTCGTGGACGACTATCACGTGAGCCGCTACCCGAACATCATTGCCGGAACGGAAGGCACTTCCTTTTTCGTACGCAACTATTACAACATTCAACAAATGCCCTTCGTGGCCCTGCACGATCCGAACGGCAACCTCCTCGCCTCCTGGCAGCGTGAGGTGCCGCTGAAGGAACTGGTAAAGCGGTTGCAACAACTGAAATAACCCATTCGGGTTATTGTTCCTTAAACGCCTTTGGTGTCATCCCGAATTTCGACTTGAAGACCGTGGAGAAATAGGCCCCTGAGGAAAAGCCTGATTTGCGGGCCACCTCGCCGATGGGCAGGTCCTCGTGCTGCAGGTAGTATTTGGCCTTTTGCAGGCGGGTGTTGAGGATGTAGTCGTTGACATTCAGGTTCAACAGGGCCTTTACCTTTTTATACAACAGTCCCTTGGATACGCCCAGGGCTTTGCAAATTTCCTCCACGTTGAACTCCTCATTCGACAGGTTGCTTTCCACCAGGGCGGTGAACTCGTTCAGGAACTTGCGATCCAGCTTGTTCACCGCCTGCGTTTTCAGTTGTGACGACAGCTCGCCGGAAAAATGCTCCTTCAGCAGGGCGCGGTTGGCCAGCAGGCTTTTTGCGGTTTCCTCGACAAACTGCATGTTGAACGGCTTGGTGATATAGGCGTCCGCCCGCTGCTTCATGCCTTCGATCTGCTGCTCGATGCTCGTTTTGGCGGTCAAAAGGATGATGGGAATATGGGAGGTGCGCAGGTCGTTCTTGAACAGTTGGGTCAGTTCCAGGCCGTCCTTGCCCGGGATCACCACGTCGCAGATGATCAGGTCGGGGATATGGTCGAAGGCCTGTTGCAGGGCCGTGTTGCCGTCCGCGGCTTCCAGTACGTCGTAGGTGGACTGCAGGCGGCTGGCCAGGAATTTCCGGAGGTCTTCGTTGTCTTCGATCAGCAGCACCGACAGGTCTTTGGAGGGTAGGGCTTCTTCGTTTTCGGCCGGTGACGCGGGGCCTGCCGGCAGGTCGGAGGTATAAATTTTCTCCTGCTCGTACAGCATGTGCGGAGCGCCTGCTTCCGTCACCTTTTCCTCTTCTTCCAGGTGGGCGCTTCCCAGCGGCAGGCGGATCTCGAAGGTGGTGCCCTTTCCTTTTTCGCTTGTTACGGTAATGGCGCCCTTGTGCAGCTGTATCAGCTCCTTGGAAAGGGCCAGGCCCAGGCCGGAGCCTTTGTAGTTTTCAAAATCGCCCTGGTAAAACACGTCGAAGGCGTGCTCCGCCGCTTCTGTCGACATGCCCACGCCGTTGTCCTCCACTTTTATTACCGCTTCCCTGCCGTTTTCGTCCGCCGCCACGTACACGTGTACAAAGCCGCCGTCAGCGGTAAACTTGAAGGCGTTGGACAGGAGGTTAAAGATCACTTTATCGAGCATGTTCGCATCCATCCATACCGGCAGCCGGCGTTCGCCGGTCAGGAGCCGCAGGTCGATGTTCCTTTTCCGGGCGATGCTTTTGTACGCTTCCACGATCCCCGCCAGGAAGGGAACCAGGTCGGCTTCCGAGGCCCGCAGCTTCATTTTTTCCGCCTCGATCTTGCGGAAGTCCATCAGCTGGTTCACGAGGCGCAGCAGGCGGATCACGTTTTTATGAATAAGGGTCAGGCTCTGGGCCGTGCGATGGGGCACCTTGCCGCTGGCCAGCAGTTCTTCCAGCGGGCCTAGGATCAGGGTCAGGGGCGTGCGGAACTCGTGGGAGATGTTGGTGAAAAAGTTCACCTTGGCCTCGTTGGCGGCCTGGGCCCTGGCCGACAGGGCTTCCAGCTGGGTCTTTTGATCCGAGATCTCGAGGTTCTGCAGCTGCAGTTGTTTGTTGATCTTCCGGTTTTCCCGCAGCGAGTAGAAGGCCAGTCCGCCGAAGCCCAGGGAGAGCAGCAGCAGGGAGACAAGGACGTACAGGAAGGTGCGCTGGTTGTTGTAAATGCGTTGCTGTTCGGCCAGCACCGTTTGCTGGCGTTCGATCTGCTGCTGCTGGCTGGCCGTTTTGGCGGTCTGGAGCTGCATGATGCGGACGTTGGTGGAATCGATGACGGTGGTTTGCAGCAGGTTTTCTTTTTCGAAATCCCTTTTTTCCAGGATGCGTACGGCGGTGCGGATGGCTTCTTCACCGCCGGTGGCATAGAGCAGGGTGGCGGTGATCATCTTGTCGGCCACCAGCTGCATGCCTTCGTCCTTGCCGGGCAGGCCGTCCACCCCGATGATCAGGGGTTTGGGCAGGCCTTTCTGTTGATATAAGCGGGCGATCCGCACGGCCAGGAAGTCGTTCTGGGCAAACACCAGGTCGATGGCGGGGCTTTCGTCAATAATGCGGGACACCTTTTCATACTTTTCCTCCTTCAGCCATTCGCCGTTTACCTCCTGCACCAGGCGCAGGCCGGGATAGTTTTTAATAACGTCGGCAAATCCCTGGTGGCGCTCGGCGGCATTGGACGAGCCGGGCAGCACGGTCAGCTCCATAATATTCCCTTTCCCTTTCAGCAGGTGGACGGCGTATTCACCCGCCAGCTTACCGACGCCGTAGTTGTCGCCGCCCACGTAGGACGAATAGGCGGGGGAGGCGATCTTCCGGTCGATAACAATGACCGGGGTCCCTTTATGAAAAGCGTCTTCCACTACGGGGGTGAGGGGTGCCGCCTCGTTGGGCGAAACGATCAGCAGGTCCACTTTCTTCTGCAGCAGTTCCTTTACCTGGTCGATTTGCTTTTGGGTGCTGCCGTCGGCCTGCCGGAACAGCAGCGATACGTTGGGGTGAAAGGACAGCTCCCGCTCCATTTCTTTCAGCATCACTTCGCGCCAGGGACCCGAGGTGCACTGGGAAAAGCCGATGACGAAGGGCTCCTTTTTTTCGGTCCGCGAGCAGGAGGAAAAAAGGAGGAGCAACATACTGGCGAGCAGAAATAATACGGGGAAGGAGGGAAGTTTTTGGGTCATATGCCGGCAAGCGTTCTACTGGTAATCGAAGATAAGGAGGATTGGCAGCCTGCAAAAGATACAATGGCTGGACGTCGGGCGGAGGCCCGGACAATTTCGAAAATGCGCTGTCAAAATCGAAAAAATTCACGGTTATTAGTTGCAACATTCCTTCGTAAGTGGTTGATTGTTATTTGTTTGTTCTTTTTTTATCTTTTTTTGGCCATCGAAAAACTTATAAACAAAATTGGCGGCAGCGGCGGGGGACAGGGTGGTAAGATTGCAAAAAAATCGCTTGCCGCATGAACAAAAGAAAAGTGCTTTTATGGAGCGTCGTCGTAGCCCTGGGCGGTTTCCTCTTTGGCTTTGATACCGCCGTGATCTCCGGGGCCGAGCAAGCCATCCAGCAATATTGGAACCTCTCACCGGCGGCGCACGGCCTCACCATCTCCATCGCCCTGGTGGGTACCATAATAGGTTCGTTGATCGGCAGCTACCCTTCCGACCGCCTGGGCCGCAGGGCCACCCTGGTCATCATTGCCGTTCTTTATTTGGTTTCTTCCATAGGTACGGCGGTGGCTACCCACTGGTACGTGTTCCTTGCCTTCCGGCTGCTCGGCGGCCTGGGCGTGGGCGCCTCCTCGGTCGCCGCCCCGGTTTATATATCGGAGATCGCCCCGGCCGAAAAAAGGGGACGGCTGGTGACCCTGTTCCAGCTCAATATCGTGTTCGGCATACTGTTCTCCTACTTTTCCAATTACCTGATCGGACAGGAGGGGGAAACCTCCTGGCGCTGGATGCTGGGGGTGCAGGCCTTCCCTGCCCTGCTGTTCTTCGTGCTGCTGCAGATGGTGCCCGAAAGCCCGCGCTGGCTGATCGTAAAAAAAGGAAAGATCGCCGAGGCCACCATCGCCCTGCAGGTGATCAACCCCGCCAATTTTTCCGAAGTGGTGGAACGGATCAAACACAGTGGCAGCGAAGAGCGTTTTTCCGGCAAGCCCGGTCCCCTGCTCTCCCGCCGGTACCGCCTGCCGCTGTTCCTGGCCCTGGCCTTCGCGGTGTTCAACCAGGTGTCGGGCATCAATGCCATTATTTATTACGCCCCCCGCATTTTCGAAATGACCGGCCTGGGCCGGGGCTCCTCGCTCCTGTCCACCGTGGGCATTGGGGCCGTAAACTGCCTGTTCACGCTGGTGGCCATGGGCTTTATCGACCGCTTTGGCCGCCGGAAATTGATGCTCATTGGTTCTGTCGGCCTGATCGTGACTCTGGCCCTGGTGGCGGCAGCCTTCTACCGGCACGACTTCGGCGGCTATGCCGTTACGGTTTATTTGCTCCTGTTCATTGCCTGCTTCGCCTTTTCGCAGGGCGCCGTAATCTGGGTGTTCATTTCAGAAATTTTTCCCAACGAGGTGCGGGCCCGGGGGCAAACGCTGGGCAGCGCCACCCACTGGGTGATGGCGGCCCTGGTAGCTTTTGCCTTCCCGCTGCTGGCCGAAAAGCTGGGGGGCGGCCCCACCTTCCTGTTCTTCAGCCTGATGATGGTGCTCCAGCTGCTGTTCGTCTGGAAGTTCATGCCCGAAACGAAGGGACGGTCCCTGGAACAGATCGAAGGCAGTTTAGTTCCTTAAGAGTTTACGGGTTTACGAGTTGTAGGGTTGAACGACTGTGCCCCCTTCCTAATACCCCAATTAACCAATTAACCAATTCCTTTTACATCAAAATTCAAGCAACATGAAACACGACGTAGTCTGCTACGGCGAGATCCTGTGGGATGTGCTGCCCGGCAAAACGCTTCCCGGCGGGGCGCCCATGAACGTCGCCTACCATTTGAAAAAGCTGGGTGCCCACCCGGCGCTGATCTCCCGGGTCGGCAACGACGCCTGGGGCGAAAAGCTGATGAAGGTTCTTTCGGATAGCGGCCTTCGCACCGGCTATGTGCAGGCCGACGCCCACTATCCTACCGGCCTGGTGACCGCCACCCCGGGAGCCGAAAACGAAATGGCCTACGACATCGTTCAGCCGGTGGCCTGGGACTTTATCGGCTGGCAGGACCTGTACGCCTCGCTGGTGCAGCAGGCGCCCTGCTTTGTCTTCGGCTCGCTGGCGGCCCGCAGCGAGGTCTCCCGCCGCACCCTGCACCAGCTGCTGGAAGTGGCGAAAACCAAGGTGCTCGACATCAACCTGCGGCCCCCGCACTTCCACCGCGGCGGCCTGGAAGAACTGCTGCACAAGGCCGACGTGCTGAAGATGAACGAGAACGAGCTCCACCTGCTGGCCGGCTGGTACGGCAGCGATCTGTCCCCGGAAGGGAGCATCCGACTGCTGCAGGACCATTTTCATATCGGTACCATTATCGTGACCATGGGTGGCGAGGGCGCTATGGTATTGGACAAGGGCACTTTTTATTGCCACCCCGGCTACCGGGTAAGCGTGTCCGATACCATCGGCAGCGGCGACGCCTTCCTGGCCGGCTTCCTCTATAACTGCCTGGGCGGCGCTTCCGTGGAACAGTCATTGGCCTACGCCTGTGCCCTCGGTGCCCTTATCGCCACCTATCCCGGCGCCTGCCCCGATTACGAAACCTCCCGGGTGGACCAGCTGATGCGCTCCCGTTCGCCCCAACCCCTCATTATCTGACCAACAAAACAATACGAATGAGAAAACTTGCCATGATGCTTGCTGTCTCCCTGTTCGCCACCGGCGTGTGGGCACAGGAGCAAAAGATTACCGGAACGATTATTAACAAAAACACCGGCGAGCCTATCCCCGGCGTCACCATCAAGGGCGCCAAGGCTTCCGCCCTCTCTGCTCCCGACGGCAGCTTCACCATTGCCGTGAAACAGGGAGAGACCCTCACCTTTTCCTACGTGGGCTTTGCGGCCCATAGCCTGAAGGCGGCCGCCGGCCTGTCGGCGCTGAAAGTGGAACTGGAAGTAAAACCGAACTCGCTGGACGCGGTGGTGGTCACGGGCTATACCCGCGAACGCAAAAAAGACATGACCGGCGCCGTGGCGGTGGTGGACGTGGACGATATGCGCAAGCAGGCCACTGCCAATCCCATTAAAGGCCTGCAGGGACAGGTAGCGGGGATGGTCGTCACATCGAACGGTGCGCCCGGCGGCCCGGCCACGGTGCGCATCCGGGGTGTGGGAACGCTGAATAACAACGATCCCCTGCTGATCATCGACGGCGTGCCTTCGAAAGGCGGCATGCACGAATTGAACCCCGCCGATATTGAAACCATGCAGGTGCTGAAAGACGCTTCTTCCGCCAGCATCTACGGTTCCCGCGCCGCCAACGGCGTCATCGTCATCACCACCAAAAGGGGCAAGGCCGGCCGCCTGTCGGTCAAGGCCAATGCCTACACCTCGGTTTCGGATTATGCGTCGAAGATGGAGGTGCTGAATGCCGGCGGCTACGGCCAGGCCCTGTGGCAGGCAGCTGTCAACAGCGGCCGCGACCCCAATAGCAACAACGTTGCCTACCGCTTCGACTGGGACGTGGACGCCAATGGTACGCCTGTGCTGAAGAAGATCATCCTGCCCGAATACCTCGATGGGGGCAAAACGCTTAAAACGGCCGATACCGACTGGTTTCGTGAAGTGGCCCGCAAAGGCGTTATTCAAAACTATGACCTCAACGTGTCGAACGGCAACGAAAAGGGCTCCTACCTGCTGTCGCTGGGCTATTTCGACAACAAGGGCATCGTAAAGACTACCGACTTCAAACGCCTGTCGCTGCGCCTCAACTCCGATTATAAACTGCTGAACAACCGCCTGACCATCGGGCAGAACCTGTCGGTGAACCGCACCCGCGAAGTGGTCATGGCCGATGGCGGCACCCTGAACCTGGCCCTGCAGGTACTGCCGGTGATCCCGGTACGCACGGCCGACGGCAAAGGCTGGGGCGGCCCCTGGGGCGGCATGAATGACCGGCAGAATCCCGTGCGCCTGCTGGAAGACAACAAGCAGAACCACTACAACTTTATCCGCGCCTTCGGCAACGTGTATGCCGACCTGCAGCTCGTAAAAGGACTGAACTTCCGCACCAACTACGGCCTCGACTTCGGCGATTACTACAAGCGCAACCTGCGGAAGAAGTACCAGTCGGGCTACCTGCAGAATGACGTGAACCGCCTCGACATCGGCGAAAGCCGCTCGGTAAAGCAAAACTGGAGCAACACCCTGAACTACGTGCTCAACCGCGGCAGGCACCGGGCCGACCTGCTGGCGGGGACCGAGTACTTCAACCAGTTCGAGACCAACTTCTGGGCCAGCCGCGAGGGTTTTGACATCGAGGACCCTGCGTATACCTACATGGATGCCGGCACCAGCAAAAAAGACAACGGCGGCGGCGCCAACGAGTATTCGCTGTTCTCCTATTTCGGAAAAGCCAATTACTCCTATGACGGACGCTACCTGGCTTCGGTTACCCTGCGCCGTGACGGCTCCAGCCGCTTTGGCCGCAACAACCGCTTCGGTACCTTCCCCGCCTTTTCCCTGGGCTGGCGCCTGAGCGAGGAAGCCTTTGTCAAAAACAGCGCCGTTTCCCGTGTGCTCAGCGACCTGAAGCTGCGCTACGGCTGGGGCAAGACCGGCAACCAGGAGATCGACAACAACGCCATCTACAGCATTTACCTGACCGATTATGCCGGCGGCGATCCCACCTGGAACATCTCCCGCGGCACGGCCTACGACATCACGGGCGCCGGCACGGGCAGCCTGCCCTCGGGCTACCGCAAGATCCAGAACGGCAACGACAACCTGCGCTGGGAAGCCAGTGCCATGCACAACTGGGGCCTCGACTTCGGCCTGTGGAACAACCACCTGACCGGCAGCGCTGAATACTTTATCAAGACCACCGACGACATCCTGATCAGTCCTCCCTACCTGGCGGTGCTGGGCGAGGGCGGCGCCCAGTTCGTCAACGGCGCCTCCATGGAAAACAGGGGTTTTGAGTTTGCCACCACCTACAACGGCAAGCTGGGTAAGGACCTGTCGTTTTCCGCTACGGCCAACATCTCTACCTATCGCAACAAGATCACCAGGCTGCCCGATGCCGTAATCAACAGCTATGGCGGCAACGGCAAGGAGGACAACATCCTGGGCCGTCCCCTGGGCTCGTTCTACGGCTATATAGCCGACGGCCTGTTTCGCTCGCAGAAGGAGGTGGACGACCATGCGGTGCAAACCGGTAAAGGCGTCGGCCGCCTCCGCTACCGCGACCTGGACGGCAACGGCGAAGTGGACAACGGCGAACACGACCGCACCTGGATCGGCAGCCCGCACCCCGACTTTACCTACGGCCTGAACCTGGGCGTGGAATACAAAAACTTTGACGTGAGCGTATTGCTCCAGGGCGTACAGGGCATCGACGTGGTGAACGAGCAGAAGTACGCCACCGACTTTTGGAGCATCCAGGAAACCGGCTCCAACAAAGGCCTGCGCCTGTTGAACGCCTACCACCCGGTTACGAATCCGGCTTCCACCATTCCCATGCTGGCCTACAGCGATGAGAACCGGGAAAGCCGCTTCTCGACCTACTTCGTGGAAAACGGCTCGTACCTGAAACTGCGGAATGCACAACTGGGCTACACTTTTTCCAAATCCTTGCTGCAGAAGGTAAAAATCCAGAACCTGCGGGCCTATATCGGCGGCGACAACCTGCTGTTGCTGATGAAGAGCAAGTCCTTTACCGGCGCCGATCCTGAAAGCCCCGCCTACGGTTATCCCAACCCCCGCGTCTTCACCGCCGGCATTAACCTCTCCCTGTAACCAACCCTTTATCCCCACTCAAAACAACAATAATGAAACGCTCTATATTTTCTTCCCTGGTGCTGGCGGCCCTTGCGTTTGGCAGCTGCACCAAGCAACTGGACGTGGAACCGAAAGGCGTGCTGAACCCCGGCCAGGTATTTACCCCCGAAGGCGCCGAGAAATTCGTGATCGCCGCCTACTCGCAGCTCGGTAACGACCACTACGATGTGCCCTTCAGCCTGTGGCCCTACGGCAACGGCCGTTCCGACGACCAGTACAAAGGCGGCCGCGACGAGAACGACATCCAGGAATTCCACTTCATCCAGACCTTTTACAATACCCGCACCGACTTCGGCCAGGTGGATGCCCTGTGGTACAACCTCTATGTGGGCGTGGCCCGCGCCAACGATGCCCTCAACGCCATCGAGCCGCTGACCGAAGCGGAATACGCGCAAAAGAAAACGCGCCAGGCGGAAATGCGCTTCCTGCGGGGACACTTTTACTTCCAACTGAAAACCCTGTTCAAGCACATGCCCTACCTGGACGAAAAAACGCCGAAGGAAGACTATCCCCAAATATCCAACGTGGCGCTGACCGACGACCAGCTGTGGGAAAAGATCGCCGACGACTTTACGTTTGCCTCGGAAAACCTGCCCGACAAGCAGCCGCAGGTGGGCCGGGCCGACAAGTATGCCGCCTACGCCTACCTGGCCAAGACAAGGCTGTACCAGGCCTATAAGCAGGACGACAAGCATGCCGTGACCGGCATCGATGCCGGCAAGCTGCAGGCCGTGGTAGCCGCCGCCGACAAGGTGCTGACCTCGCCCTACCGCCTCGAGGCCGACTTTGCCAACTCCTTCCTGCCCGGCACCTTTGAGAACGGCCCCGAATCCGTGTTTGCCGTGCAGTATTCCGTGAACGACAATACGCTGAAAGGCCGTGTGAATTTCGGCGACGTGCTGAGCGTGCCCCAGGGCCTGGGCTGCTGCGACTTCAACAAGCCCAGCCAGAACCTGGTGAATGCCTTTCGTACCGGCGCCGACGGCCTGCCCCTGTTCGACACCTACAACGATGCGAACGTGAACCCCGATGCCGACAACGTGGACCCGCGGCTGGACCATACCGTGGCCATTCCGGGCCATGCCTGGAAATACGAGCCCGACCGGCCCTACGAAGAGAACTGGAACCGCAGCCCGGGCGTTTACAGCGTGTATGCCTCGCTGAAAGAGAATGTATCGCCTGACGCGGAAGGCTTTGTGAACATCGATCCCTTCTACGGTAACAGCAAGAACCGCATCATCATCCGTTATGCCGACGTGCTGCTGTTTAAAGCCGAAGCCCTGATCGAGCTGGGACGCCAGGACGAGGCCCTGCCGCTGATCAACGCCCTGCGCGAACGGGCCGCCAACAGCACCGGCAAGCTGCGCACCAAGGCGGGCCAGCTGCAGGCCCACTACAAGGTGGAGCCCTACAAGCCCGGGGTGAACGTCGTGTGGGACCGCGAGGGCGCCCGCAAGGCCCTGCGCTGGGAGCGCCGCCTGGAGTTCGCCATGGAGAACAGCCGCTTCTTCGACCTGGTGCGCTGGGGCATTGCCGACCAGGTGCTGAACGCCTACTTCACCAAAGAAAAAACCAGGCGTGATTTCCTGAAAAGCGCCCAGTTCACCAAAGGCAAGCACGAATACCTGCCCATCCCCCAAAACCAGATTTTTTTCAGCAAGCAAGTGTACCAGCAAAACACCGGCTATTAATCCTTTCCTGACTGTTTTAAAAATTAAAAGATCATGACAAACGTTTCTCTTGCCATAAACAGGCCTTTCACCTGGCTGGCCGCCCTGCTGCTCCTGGGCGCCTGCAAAAAAGAAGAAAGCCGCGGGCCCGGCCTCGAGCTGGACGCCCCGGTAACTATCCAGTCGTTTACCGCTCAATCCGTGAATGCCGCCATTGATAACCAGGCCGGCACCATCAGGCTCGAGCTGCCCTTCGGCACGGACTTTACCGCCGTCAAACCCGAGATCGCCCTGCCGGCCGGCGCCACCGTGGAACCGGCTTCGGGTGCAGCCGTCAACCTGCGCTCCGCGGTGAAGTACCGCGTCAGCAACGGCAACATTTTCAGCGACTACACCGTGACCGCCACCGAAAAGAAAGCGCTGCTGGAATTCAAGGCCGGGAGCGTGGTGGCCGAGATCGACGAAGCCGCCCGCACCGTCCAAGCCATCGTGCCCGATGCCGTGGACATCACCCGCCTGGCGCCCCAAATTAAGCTGGAGACCGGCGCCACCATCAGCCCGGCGACCGGTGT
Organism: Huijunlia imazamoxiresistens; assembly: GCF_037132455.1. Taxonomy (NCBI): domain Bacteria; kingdom Pseudomonadati; phylum Bacteroidota; class Chitinophagia; order Chitinophagales; family Chitinophagaceae; genus Huijunlia; species Huijunlia imazamoxiresistens. Next base: position 13,026 of record NZ_JBBBEI010000052.1, read on the forward strand.
CGCCACCGATTTTACGAACCCTGTTCGCTACACCGTAAAAAGCGGGTCCGCCACCGTTACTTACACCGTGACCATTCAGAACCAGTCGGCCATCGGCAAGGTGGTGTTCCTGGGCACGTATGCCAGCCGTGCCGCCATCACCAACCCCGACGAAGCGGCGGCTTGCAACTGGCTGTTCAACAATTTTCCCAACGTGGAATACCTGTCGTTCGACGCCCTGAAGGGGGGCACCGCCAGCCTGGCCAATGTGAAGGTGATCTGGTGGCACGAGGATGCCACCCAAAGCCTGCCGGCCGTGGCTTACGATGCGGCGGTAACCGGCAAGCTGAAGGCCTTCCGCAGCAACGGCGGGGCCCTGCTGCTGACCACCTTCGCCGGCCAGTACCTCGAGCCGCTGGGCATCGTGCCGGCCGGCAAGGGTCCCAACAACGTGTTCGGCGACAACACCCCCTGGATCGAAAGCAACTGGGACTGGGGCCTGTCCTTCAAAGGGTATGAAAGCCACCCCGTTTTCGAAGGCCTGGAGCGGACCTCCGACAAGCCCTTTGCCGCCGCTTACCTGCTGGCCAAAAAAACCTTCCGCCTGAATCATTGCGCCTGGTACAAGGTGAACGAATGGGGTGGTTACGGCAATGCCGCCGGCTGGCGGGCCCAAACCGGGGGCGTGGACCTGGCCGGCCCCGAGTGGGACGAGGACCATAACAATAACATCGGCATGGCGGAATGGCCCCGCACTGCCACTGCCGGCCCGGCCATCGCCATCCTGTTCGGGTCGTACGACTGGCTCAGCGAAGCCGACCCCGCTACGGGTACGCCCAGCACCAACGGCTTCCGGTCCAATACCGAAAGGCTGACCAAGAATACCATCAAGTACCTGTCTAAATAACCCTTCTGCCGGCACCCCGGGCGCCTGTGCCCGGGGTGCCGGCTCAAACCCAATCACATGTCTGTACGCAAATCCTTTCTTTCCCTTTGTATTTCCGCGGCGGCCCTGTTGGGGTGTTCCAAGAACGACGCCCAGCCTGCGGAGGAGCCGGCAGCTTCCGCCGGCAATACGGAAGTTTTTCCGGCGCCGCCTTCGCAATGGATGTCGGCCAACGGTGTTCCGTATTATTCCGCCGGCTGGGTAGGCGATGTGATGCCTTATTTCGATAACGGCAAGTTCCATGTGTTCTTCCTGCACGATGCCCGCGACGGTAAGGCCGGCTTCCACCCCATTCACAAGTTCGAGACCACCGATATGGTCCGCTACCGCTACGACGGCCTGATGGTGGATTTTTCCGGCAAGGACGACCAGGACCTGGCCATCGGCACCGGCTCGGTAGTCAAGGTGGGCGGCACCTATTATTGTTATTACACCGGCCACAACTACCTGTTCCCCGGCTCCGGCAAACCCAAAGAGGGCGTGATGTATGCCACCAGCAAGGACCTGAAAACCTGGACCAAGAAAACGGGCTTCAACCTGACGGCGCCCACCGGCTACGACCGCAACGAATTCCGCGACCCGCAGGTGTTTTTCAACACCGAAACGAAGGAGTACTGGATGCTGGTGAGCACCCGCGCTGGCGGCAAGGCCGTGGTGGCGCTGTTTACCTCCGCCGACCCCGCCACCGACAACTGGCAGCTGCAGGCGCCGCTGTACACCACCGACAACGACGGCTACTTCATGCTGGAGTGCGCCGACGTCTTCCAATGGGGCAACCAATGGTACCTGTTCTTTTCGGAGAACAACCGCGAACGCACTACCCACTACCGCGTTGCGCCCTCTTCAAAGGGCCCCTGGACCAGACCCGCTAACGACGTCCTCGACGGCGAATATTTCTATGCCGCCAAGACCGCTTCCGACGGCGCCCGCCGCTACGCCTTCGGCTGGACCGCCACCAAAGGCAACCAGAGTGACAACGGCAATAAGGAATGGGCCGGCAACCTGGTGGTGCACCAGCTCAAACAGCAACCGGACGGCAGCCTGACCGTGCAGGCCCCCGCCGGTGTAGAAAGCCTTTTCAAAAAAGAAAAGCCGGTAACCAAAGTCGTCAGCGCCGGTAGCGTCACCCAAGGCAGCGCCGGTTATTCCCTGCAGGCAGGATCCCATGTGTTATTTGACCGTATCTCGGGACAGAAAATGATCACAGCCACTATTGGAGGCATACAGGCCGGAAGCGAATTCGGTTTGGTGTTCGGCGCCGCTGCCACTGCCGGCGATGCCCCTTACCGCATCCGCATCAGCGAAGCCGACGACCGGGGTTCCGTGGTCCGGTTGACGGCCGGCAGCACGGTTACCGAAAGCTATGTGCCCGTGAAGATCGAGCCGGGTAAAGAGCTGCAGCTGAAGGTGGTGATCGGCAATTCGGTTTGCGCTGTTTACCTCGATGATAAAACCGCCCTGAGCGCCCGCATCTACAGCCTGCCCAATAACTACTGGGGCCTGTTTTCCGCCAAAGGAAATGTTGAATTCAAGAACCTCAAACTATTGCACTACTAACCTTTTTAAAACCTATTTTGTCATGTATGTAGAAACAGATAAGGCCGCGGCCGTTGCCGGTATGAAAATGGCGGCGCCTCCGGCCGCTGTCACGGGCTACGCGGTACGCATCTCGCTGATCGCTGCTTTGGGCGGCTTCCTCTTCGGCTTTGAAACGGC
>NZ_JBBBEI010000053.1:0-15422 GCF_037132455.1 Huijunlia imazamoxiresistens
CAACATGGCCAATGGTACTTCCTGCGTGGTGAAGATGGTACTGAGCGGTTCCAAGAGCCAGACCCGTTACGACGATGCGGTTCCTTACGCCCTCTTTGGCGATAACCGCAGCGGCGACTACTATGCCTGGAGCGCCGGCACCGGAAGCTATACCCTGAAGTCCACCCCTTACTCGGGCACCAAGGACAAGGTGGGTGCGGCCATCGGTTCGACCTACTCGGTGAGCTTCACTATCGTGAAATAACCAAAGGTTGACGGGAAACTGTCAGCAATCATAAAGCAAAGAGGCTGCCCCCTGTATTACACACAGGGGGCAGCTTCTTTTTTACCCTTACCCCGTTAATGCGGACAGTACCCCAAAAGGAGTATGGGAAAAACGAAGCCTGGTATACTGTCAATTGGGCCACAGGGCCTTGCACCTGGATGCCTTTACGCCGGCAATAAGGAAAAAACGTACGCCTGCCGTTCTGATCGTTCACGGCGGCGCCTGGCGTTCCGGGTACCGCACCCAGCACATTCCCCTGGCGCAGCGCCTTGCCCTCCTGGGCTATGCCGCCTTTACGGTGGAATACCGGCTTTCCACCGAGGCGCTCTACCCGGCGGCCGTAAGGGATCTGAAGGCCATTAAATGGCTGCGGGGCCATGCGGCAGCGTTTGGCATCGATACCGGCAAAATTGCCCTCCTGGGATTTTCCGCCGGCGGCCAACTGCTTTAAAAACAGGCCAGCAAAAACCCTCCGGACTTGCAAGAATTAATGGACAAGCCATGGCTCGCCCAAAATATTAAAACAGGGCATGGTCCTCTTTGCGCAGCTTATCCCCAGGATTATACCAGCGAAGGCGATACGCCTTCCTTTTTGCCACTGGTGAATAACGGTCTGGAACAGGACAAGAATTACACATGGGGTGGTTGGGGTGGACGGCCCGTTTACAGCTTTGGCAACCACATGCAGGATGGGAGTGATGACCATAACGGGAAGCCCGACTCGCACTATGCCTTTCAGCGCTGGCTTACCGCGGCCCAGAACGATTTTGCCGCAAGGGCCGACTGGTGCGTAAAGTCCTGCGAAGAGGCGAATCCTCCCCCGGCCGTACGGGTAACCAACCCCATAAACCTGCAGGCCCGCCCCAAAGCAAAAGTAAAGCTAAGCGCGAAAGGCACCCGTGATCCGGACGGGAACCAGCTAACGTACAAATGGTGGCAATATGCGGAGGCAGATACCTACGCAGGAACTGTGGCCATTCAACATGCAGACAGGAAGGAAGCTTCCTTTATTATGCCGGAAACCATAGGTAATGGCCAAACGATACACATCATTTGCGAGGTTACCGATAACGGCACGCCCTCATTAACCCGTTATCAACGGGTGATTATTAAAGCGATGCCGAACGCCAAATGACAAAACAGGCAGGGCGCAGACTTTTGCACCAGACCGGGAAATGAGAAAACAATAATGAAAAAGGGAAAAAGAAAGCCTCCGGCATCTGCGGCCCGGAGCCCTATAGTCGGTTAAAATCCCAGCTCTACCTGGAAGCGGAACCGCAGGCCGGTGTCGGTATCAAGGAAGTTCCTGATATGGCTGATATCGCTTTGAATTTTCAGACGGTGCCCCGCAAAGTATATGAACAGCCAGGAAGCGACCAGGAAAGCCATGCCCATAATAAAGCCAAGGGTTTTGATAAAACCCAGCCAATGGAGCATGTCGGATTCAAACAGGCGCTCCATCCAGTATTGAAAATCGGGATACATCGGCCCTGATAAATAAGGTTAGGCGCTGCCATCCGTATCTCCGGGAACTTTAGAAAAGCCCTGGCCGGAAAAAATCAAGGCATGCCTGGAATGTACAGGCATGCCTTAACCTGGCGAATAAGCGAACCATCCTTGCATGGATTAGGACGCCTACGCTTCCATGATGAAGAAAAGTTTTCCTGCGGGTAGGTTTCCTTTATTGGAGCGGTTGCCGGATACGCTTCACGTACAACTGCTGCGGCAAATCTCCAAATAGAAACAAGGCGATATCCCGTATCCACATCTGTTCCGATATCACTCTGCCTCTGCCGGCGTGAAGCCGGTAGTATCCGCCGCCCATGGGCGGGCCGCACACTTCGGCTAGTTCCAGCGTATCGCAGCTCTCGAAGGGCAGCGTATCGATCATGATGTTTACTTTCTTCTTTCCCATGGAAAGGAAATCCAGGATATCATCGGCACCTCCTTCCATCAGGAGATCTTCTTTGCTTCCTCCTTTGTCCAGATAAAGGGGCAGGTCGATATACCACCGGTCGTCTTCCCGTACAAACGTATGGATCCGGGGATCGGAATGGCTGCTGTGGGACGAATCACGCATTAAAGGTTCCGGTTGGAGGTTCATGTTTCTGGGATTGAAATTGCCCTCGCAATCTAACACACTTCCCTAATTTGAGCGGTTAAAAAAGACCTTCAGATCTCTTTTCTTTCCGGTCACTTCCATCTTTTAACAAACCGTTTTATCCAGGGTGCGCAACCTTCCTGCCCATAGGCTAAACAACCGGTTTTATTCAGATAACAGCCCTGGCGGTTTGCGAGGAAGCCTGTCGTCTCTGTGCCGAAGAATGCAGCCGGGTGGAACAACGCATTGCCAGCGCTGTGCCGCGGCCTGCAGAAGGTGCGAACAGGCCTGCCACGCCCATCACGGGCACCTGCGCTAAGCTCCGGCACTTCCAAAACCTCCCGGACCACGTCTGCCAAAGCCGTAAAACAAAATGGGCCCGAGGTAGAAACCTAGGCCCGTTTTTAATCCGTACCCTATGAAAACTAATTGATGAGTTGCAAAACTTATACCAGGCACCTTAACCAGGTGGCGCACCACCGCCGTAATAAGCTTCAGCACATAAAAGGTGGTGAGGAACTAAAACAGCAGGTGCACCCCCGGGCCAGGGGCGCCGGCAGTTGCAGGTAGGCTAAAGCCGCGTACCCGCTGCCCACGTACAGCAGCGGGAAAACCGATCGTTCCAGCAGCGCCACGACCAGGTCGTCCAGGGTGGTTTTTGTTTGCAGCGACCAGTGCTGCAGCCGCCGCAGCACTACCGGGCGCAGGGGAAAGCGAGGTGTCATAGCGAATCCGTTCATCCGCATAAAAGTGGCTATTGCAGATTAAGCGGAGCTTAGGGAAGGGTTAAAAGAGCATTAAAAGAACCAACCGCTATTCGATCATCAGCTTGAGGGAGTCGGCCTGGAGGGAATCGAGCCGCTGTACTACGGAGGGCGCGAGGCTGAATCCCTTCATTTCGGGATACAGCGACCGGATTTCGGCAGAAAGGTTGGGAAGGGAGGGCGCCTTCCGAACGGGAACAGGAACGGTGGTGTCCGCTTTCGGCTGGTTGCAGAACACGTCTTCCTGGATGCTGGCCCTGATCTGGGCCCATAAATAGGCAACTGCTGCCGGGCTTTAGCTTTGCTGCCGCTGTTCTACTGGCGCCAAGGGACGCTTGTGGGCGGCTCCCCTGCGCTTGACGCCGCTCATAGCGGCCAGCCCCAGCAGCGAGGCCCCGGTGGAAGCCACCAGGATGGCCATTTTGGAGCCGGTGACCAGTTCCGGGCGGTCAAAGGCCAGCAGGGTAACGAAAACCGACATGGTAAAGCCAATACCGCCCAGAATGCCCGCGCCCCAGAGGTGGCCCCAGCGTACCCCGGTAGGCAGCCCGCTCCAGCCCAGTTTCACGGCCAGGGCACAAAACAGCAGGATCCCCAGCGGCTTGCCCGCCACCAGCCCCAAAATAATGCCGAGGCTGTTGCGACTGAACAGCTCGCCCAGGCCGGCCGCATTGATGGGAATGCCGGTATTGACAAAGGCAAAAAGGGGCAGGATCAAAAAGGCCACCGGCTTGTGCAGCCAGTGCTGCAACCGGTAGGAAAGGGAAGACTCGTCGCCCTTGCCGAAGGGCAGGACAAAGGCCAGCAGTACGCCCGAAAGGGTGGCATGCACGCCCGACTGCAGGAAGCAGTACCACAGTAAAACACCCGGGAGCAGGTACATCCAGGCCCGGTGGAGCTGCAGGCGGTTGAACAGGAACAGGAGCCCCAGGATGCCGCCGGCCGCTGCCAGGTAGCCCCACTGCACCCCTTCGGAATAGAAGAAGGCGATCACGAGGATAGCGCCCAGGTCGTCAATAATGGCAAAGGCGGTTAAAAACACTTTGAGTCCGTACGGCACCCCTTTAGCCAGCGACAGGATACCCAGGGCAAAGGCGATGTCGGTGGCCATGGGAATGCCGCTGCCCCTTTGGGTGGGCAGGCCGTAGTTCAGCGAAAAATGGATCAGGAAGGGCAGGAGCATGCCGCCGAGGGCGGCAAACAGCGGCAGCGAGGCGTTTTGCAGGGTGGACAGTTCGCCGATGTACACCTCCCGCTCGATTTCCAGGCCCACCAGCAGGAAGAAGATCGTCATCAGCCCATCATTCACCCAGTGCTCCACGGAAAGGCGCAGGTGGAGGGATTCCGTTGCGGGACCGATCTTCGTATGGTAAAGATGGTTCAGGGTATCTCCCAGGACAAAATTGGTCAGCAGCAGGCTCAATACCGTGGTGCCGATCAGCACAAAGCCCGCGCTCCGTTCACTATTGGTAAAGTCCTTGAACAACCGTGTAATTCTGATCATTTACTTCTTGTAGGTTTGGGATGCAATTTAGATGGAAACGTCATGAAGTAGAAGACCCGGGGCCACCGGGCCTCAGCTCCCCGGCGCCTTGGGGAAGCCTTTTCTTCCTGCTCCATTGGGCAGCTTAATTACCCGCCAAACCTATTCCGGCAGCTGTAGAGGCAAATTAAAAGGAAATTAGATTTCTATTAAAAACGGGACTACGGGACCGATCTGTTCTACCTTGCGCCCGCCAGGCGGCACCCTGGCCGGTACCGTTATCCAGGTACCTCCAGGCGTCTTTGTAGAGGAAAATGGTCACCTGTGCAGAAAGGGAAAAGGCGGGCAGCAGGCGCCAAAAAAAGAACGGAATTCTTTCATACGCACCGGGTTTTAAACCGTAAGGGATGGTTTTTCGGCAAAGGGTCACTTCCAAGGATTGGGGAGTACCTAATCCTTTAGTACCGGAGGGGGGAACTTTACTTTCTCACTTTTTTTTGGAGCTTTATTCTTCTTAAGGGCGGGTGGAGGAGGGGGCTTCAATTCATCGTCGTTTTTAAGTATTGGCGGAGGGAATTTTGCTGTATTTGCCGATTTGCTTACCGCTTTATTCTTGGTAAGTGTTGGTGGCGGAAACTTCGCTTCACCTTTTTTGTCTGCGGCTTGGGCATTACAAAAATTTGCTACACTTAATGCCAAAAGACCAAACAATAACCTTTTCATACTATTTTCTTCCTGAGATGCTACAATCTAAAGCTTCCATAAAAGAATTTTGGAAAAAACCGATCAACCCTACTTTTGAAACATCGGTAATGAAATGGTGACGCCATTGCCAAAGGATTGAAAAGCCCGCTCCAGGCATCCGAAACGCTGGAGCAGGAAAGAAATTTAAAAGAAGCCTTTCCAGGCCAGCAAGGCATTTGCTCCAGCAAGAACCTGCCGGGTTTTTCCTTTTTCATTCTTCGCATAGTTGACGCTTCCATTTCCGGCCAGTTTTAGCAAAGTTCAATTACCTGAGGGACCCGGAAAGGTGTTGCAGCCCGGTTGCCATCAGCAGTAGGCAGGTAATGACCCTCGCTCAGGTTTCGGGGTTGACCACATACGCCAAAGGAAGGCGGCAGTTAGGGGAATAAGGCGTATCTTAAACGCACACCTGACCATAAACCCCTGTTCCGGCTATATGAGAAAGATTCCACTCCTCCTGATCCTGTTCCGCTTTTTGCTGGCGCCCCTCCTGTTGTTCCTGGCTTGGCAGTACGGAAAAACGTATAGGGAACTGATCGTATGGCTCCTGTTCCTGGGGCTGCTCTCCGATGTGCTGGACGGCATTAGTGCCCGGAAACAGGAAGTCTCCTCTGCAGCCCTGCGGCGTATGGACAGCCAAACCGATATGATCTTCTGGCTGTCGGCCGGCGTTGCTTCCTGGCTGATCTGGCCCGGGGTGATCGGCGCCCACCAGGGCGTGATCTACGCCTTGCTGGGAATGGAGGCCGCCTGTTATGCCGTCAGCCTGGTGAAATTCGGAAAGGAAACCTGCACCCATGCCTACCTGTCGAAGTTCTGGGGGCTGACCCTGCTGGCCGCCTTTACCGACCTGATCCTGAATGGCAATGCCGGCTTCCTGTTTTTCTTCTGCCTGGCGGCCGGCATCATTTCCCATACCGACCGCATCCTCATCACACTGCTGCTGCCCCGCTGGCAGCACGACGTGCCCAGTGCCTGGCATGCCTGGCGCATCCGCCAGGGAAAGCCCATTAAAAAATTCCTGTTGTTCAACGGTTAATCATGTCGCTGCTGACCGCCCTTCAACAGGCCTACTGGCAACGCTTTGCCCCGCTGTTGCGCCAAAACAGCCGGGAAGCCCCCTGCTGCCAGCAGGCGGTGTTACGGCAATTACTTCGGCAGGGCCGGTCGACGCTGTTCGGAAAGGACCACCACTTTGCCGGCATCTCTACCCACAACCAGTTTTGCCAGGCCGTGCCCCTGCGCTCCTATGAAGAGCTGCAGCCTTACCTGGACCGCATCCTGGAGGGGTGGCCCTCGGTGCTCTGGCCGGGAAGGCCCCGGTACCTGGGAAAAACCTCGGGCACTACCGGCACGCCCAAATACCTGCCCGTGACCGGGGAGGGGATAGGGCAAACGCAAATGGCCGCCCGGTACCTGCTGGCCAACCTTTCGCTCCGGTTGGAGGACCCCGGCTTCATGGGAAGCAAGGTGCTCCACCTCAGCGATCCCCACCTGTTTGAACAAAAAGCAGGCTTTTTATGCGGCTCTATTTCGGCCATCAAATCCAGGCATATCCCGTTTTGGGCCGCCCCTTTTTCCCTGCCCGGCAAACCAATCAACCGGGTCGCCGACCCTTCCGAACGATTGCGGCAAACCATCAGCTCCCTGCAGGGAGAGCGGCTGCACATGGCGGTAGGGCTACCCATCTGGTGGGCGCGGTTCCTGGAAGCGTTTGAACAGCAAACCGGCAAAAGGTTCGGCCGGCAATTCCCCCGTTTCCGGGTGCTGTTTGTCACCGGCATGAATTACGGCCCCTACCGGGATTTCTTTTCCGCCCATATGGGGAAGGACTTCCAAATAATGGAAAACTATTCCGCCACCGAAGGCAATTTTGCCTTCCAGGACCGGCTTTCGGAGCGGGGCATGCTGTTGCTGGCCAACCAGGGCGTGTTCTATGAGTTTATCCCCTTAGGTGAAGTGGGCAGTTCCCGGCCCCGGAGGTTGCTGCTGCCCGAACTGCAGGCAGGGGAAAAATATGTGCCGGCGGTATCCACGGTGAACGGGCTGTGGGCCTACAAAATGAATGATGTGGTGGAAATCGTATCCGTTCATCCCTTCCGGCTGCTGGTTTGCGGAAGGCTGAAGGACCTGTTCTCTCCCTTCGGCGAACACCTGCTGCCCCTGGAAGCCGAAACGGCGATAACGGAAGCTTGCCGCCGTACCGGCAATATCCTGAAAAACTTCGTGGTAACGCCCGTCTTTTTTGACGGGGGCCGGCCCGGACACCGGTGGTGGATTGCGCTGGAAGGTCCGTTTCGGGAACAGGAAACGTTCTGCCACGTGCTGAACGAGGCCTTGTGCCGTTTGAATACAAACTACAAAGACCTGTCGCAGAGCGGGGCAATTGCCCTACCCCTGGTGGAACAGGTCCCGGAGCGCCTTTTTCTCCACCTGGCGCCCCGAAGGCAGGAACCGCTTTCCCTGCAGTGGAAGCAAAGCCGCTTTTGCGAAGATCCCGCCTTGATCGCCCGGCTGGAAGGGTACAGGTGATAGAAACGCCACACCCTTTAGGGGAGCTTACTCAGGAACTCCATGAAACGGCACGTCCGCAGGCCGGTAAATGCCCGGTACCAGGTTCCGTTTGATCCTCTTTTAATTTTGGAGATGGTTCTATATTTGCTAATAAAATTAGCATTTGCCTTATTATAGAATCGTGATATGGACCAGTCGGCGGAAAGAGCCTTTTAAGGGAATCCGGCAGATCGAGAACTACAATGTTGATGCGGTGCATCAAATCATGCGCGTAAAGGCGGAAGAGACTTATGGGCGGGATTTTATGGATGTAGAGGTGCAAATGCTTTCGAAAGTGAGTACAGCTGTAAAAGAATACCTTCAGGACATTCACAAGAAAAGGGAGGCGAAAAAGTGGGGCGCGTCTTCTCCAGCTGCACCCGTTGGAAAACGCAGGGATAGGGACAAAGGCCATGAAAATATTCCACTTTCGAAAAAAATGGGTAAAGAATGAAAGGTTGCTTGCCTTGCCGCTGGTGATTGGTTCCTGCCTTTTATCAAAACGTTTCCACGTTTATAATTATATTTCTAAAAGCAAGCAGCTTTTTAGGATTATTGCACTGCGAACGCCGAATGGCGGAAAAAAGACAGTCCCCTGTAGAAACAAGGGTCGCAGCCAAAACTAACTGCTTATGAAATATAAGGTTGCAAACGTGAGGGTAAACAACTGAATTTGCAAATAGGGGCGGCTTTTCCAGTGGAAAGATTCAACCTCACCTTCCTATTAATGGGCTTAGGGATGAACTGTATTACTGCAATAAAGCGTTTAAAGAAACCCGCCTTCCCCGGGAAAGACCCATTAAGGGCTTTTCCATTAGCTTTATCCTTCCCCAGCAGGGGCTTGATATACGCCAATCCTGCCAGTCATTTTTGTTACATTTATCCGGATGTTCGAAGTATTTGCAAACTACCTGCGTAACCACATAAAAATTTCAGATGAAGACCTGGAACTGATACGCGCAGGCGGTGTGGATAGGCAACTCCGTAAATGGCAGCCATTGTTGCAAGAGGGAGAGATCTGCCGTATTAATTGTTTTATAACCGGCGGATGTTTGCGGGTTTACAGGATTGGGGACGATGGCAGAGAGCATACCTTCAGGTTTGGGGTGGATACCTGGCGGGTGACGGATGTGGAAATTACCCATCACAGAAATAGTAAAGGAAACCCCGGGTAAGTTCGGGAGCGTTCCGCAAGCCTAAATAGAAAATCCTTTCGGATCTCTCTGAAAGGTTTTTCTATTATGTGCTTCATTCAGCGAGCGGGTGGCGATCGCGAACCAAACTTACGCCTTCCAGCAGGGAAGCGATGTGCAAAATGGTGGACTCCGCTAACCAACTGCCAACGATCTGCACAGCGATCGGCAATCCTTCCTTACTCGTGCCAAACCGCGCTACCGGCCGGCAACCCCTGGAGACGACGTCATATGACACAATTGGGAAGTGACAATTGTCACGCTTTTTTGAAAACGGCAGCAAATTAATTTCGAAATCTACACAGCTATTATGTTGTCCTTCGCTTTGAAAGCAGCTTTTTAACAGCATGCGCATCCTAATCTGCGACACAGACCAGTTGCGTAATACTATCAAATTTTGCGGAAGGAGTTCTTTGATTTGGTTAAGGGGATGCATAGGCAGGCGGGTCAGCTCATATAAAAATACCCGCTTGCTCGTGTGCTTACAATCAGACAGGACCGGCTGAACAGCCAGTTCCTGATTCTGGTCATTTCTTTACAAACCATTCCGATACTTTCACCCCCTTTGATACCTGCCGTCCACCGGCTGAATCCTGCCCCTAACCGGCCTCCCGTTCTGCTGAAAGGAGAGGGGCGCGCTTTCCATTTGCCGCTTATTTATAATATCTTGTTCGCATAATTGTTGCACATGAAAGGGATCTTACGGTTTCTTTGGAGTTCTTCTTTGTTGGCTGCTGTATTTTCCTGTGGCAACGAATCCCATGGCGATATAAGCCAGGCTGATCGTGAATTTCTTGCAATAGCCGGCAGTGCGGGGATCATGGAAGTTGAAATGGGGAAGCTGGCCGTGAGGTTTGCCATTCGGAAGGACCTCCGACAATTCGGCGAAATGATGGTAGATCAACATTCGAAGTTCAATGAGGACTTTCACCGATTATTAGGCAAAATAAATGTACAGGTTCCCGAAGGAATGAACGAAATCAACAGGAAAATGGTGGAGCACCTGGCAAGGGAAAGAGGCAGAGCTTTTGATTCTTTGTATGTCGTGCATATGGTGGATGATCACCGGTTAGGAGTTGAAAAATTCAAGGAAGCCTTGCAGATCGCCAGAAACGAAGAGTATAAAAAATTCCTGGATCAGGGACTTCATATCGTTTCCCTTCATTATAAAGAGGCCCTGAGCCTACAGGCGGGAAAGTGAATGGCTACTATTTCCCGGATTGATCTAGCAATCAATCGAAAAAAATATCGCCTGAGTTGCCTGGCCGCATCACCTGGGTTCGGCCAGTTCAGGCTAGATGTCAATACCGCAGGCAGCGCATGCAGGGTGCCAATGCCGATCTGCTTGCCCTCGTATGGGTGAAGGCCATCAGGATGTGTTCCCTTTTGGCTGCGGCAGGCTTTATGGTCTTTCCTGCAAAAGGAAGAAACCCCGCTTTCCGGATCATCCGGGGGTATATGGGTCAACCATAAAATAGCCTTTATTTGGAATGGTACTGAAAAGAAGGGAAATTTATTAGGGTGGCTTATTTGGGTACGCTCCATTAATACTTATAATCAGAAAGAGCATGCAAAAAACAGCGGCGCCTGGCTTCGTCCTCGTATGGATCGTTCTTTTTGGAGCCGGCAGGCAGGAGAAAGGCATTTTTCAGACTCCTTCCGGCGGGAATGGTATGATTCATGGTCTGTCAGGAAAAACAAAACAAATGTCCAAACAGGATACCAGTGAGATCATTGCCCCCGGGGCCCGGCTGCAACTCCTGTCCAGCCAGTTTGCCTTTACCGAAGGGCCGGCTCCGGACAGGGAAGGAGCCGTTTATTTTACCGACCAGCCCAATGACCAAATCTGGAAGTGGAGCCCGGAAGGAGCGCTTACCGTTTTCCTCGATAAGGCAGGCCGTTCCAACGGGCTGTACCTGGACCGGGAGGGCAACCTGCTGGCCTGTGCGGATGAGCACAACGAGCTTTGGTCCATCGGGAAAGATAAAAAGATAGCCGTCCTGGCCAGGGGATTTAAGGGCCGGCGGCTGAACGGGCCAAATGACCTCTGGATCCATCCCGGCGGGGGAATATATTTTACCGATCCTTACTACCAGCGCCCTTACTGGACCAGGCAGCAGCCCGAACTGGAAGGAGAGAAGGTATTTTACCTGGGCACAGGGAGGAAGGAGCCGGTGCCTGTGGCGGAAGACCTGGAAAAGCCCAACGGCATTATCGGCACCCCGGATGGCCGTTATTTGTATGTAGCCGATATCGGCGCTGACAAAACGTACCGGTATACCATAGCCGCGGACGGAAGCCTGGAAGATCGTCGGCTCTTTTTGCAACAGGGGTCGGACGGGATGACCCTGGACCATCTTGGAAATGTTTATTTAACGGGCAATGGGATCACCGTCTATAATCCTGAAGGAAGAAAAATAGCGCATATCCAGGTGCCGGCTAAATGGACGGCAAATGTCTGCTTCGGCGGCAAAGAAAAGAAAACCTTGTTTATCACGGCCTCGGAATCCATTTACCTGCTGGAAATGAACGTGCATGGGGTGGAGTAATGAAAGGAAGCAACTTGGGCCGCAGGAGGCATGCCTTTTAGTGGCAGCGCAATTTTTCTTCATGGAGTTCTTCATCTTAAAATTATTCTAAAAAGCCAGTCCGGCATTGTTGCATTTACCGGTGGCAAAGAGCTGCCGGGCCTTTTTGCATTTTTCAGAAAAGCCGGGGTTTGATCTTTTGCCCGGCCTGGCGGAACCGTTCGTTTCTTGCCTGCACGAAGGAAATTTGCTGGAAATCTGGGAATGTCTTACGGTGCTGGAGCATGTTTTAGGAGGGAGTGAAAATCAATAACGGGTTAGGCCTAAAACAAGTCCTGGCTACCGGGTGGCAACGCTTCTTAAAAGAAAAAGGGAAATAGAAAGCCTCCGGGATCAGCAGGCCGTCTCTAAAAGGGCAAAAAGGAAAAGGAATAAATCTGTGGATGGATGCCGGTGCAAATACTTGGTACTGCAGGTTCAGGAAGCTTTACTGCAAACAAGAACTGCAGTTTTACGCCGGAAGCTTTCTGTCCTTGCAGGCCCGGCCGCAACCTTCGCGTCTTTTTTATCCCTTCTTTCGGAAGTGTCTTTGGGCTATATACCACTGAGTACTAATTTCGAAGCGGGCCCCGTCGATTGTCACCCGCATATAGATAGGCAGCAGCCTATCCTTGGTCATTTTTGTCTTTTGCCATGGATAAGAATGGAAATCCTGTTATCCATACAACCCTCCTTCCTTTAACTGTTTTAAAATTAGGGCTCTGGGCCTCGCAAAACAAGATATGCTCCGCTATTGAACACATTTTCTGTAAAGCAGTTAGGATAAATTCGGGTACCAGGAACTGCAAAATTTCCGGATACCCGAATTTGCACCCTTCGAGTTGGGGCGGCTTGAGCCAAATTGGATAGGGGCAAAACGGAAAAAGCTCGCAAAATCAGCATTTTACGAGCTTTTTATTAAGTTTATATATCTTATTTGCGGAGAGGAAGGGATTCGAACATCCGCCAGATAATACTGAAAATCAATAGTTTAAAGAAGCTGCTCCAGCCCTGCTCATGATTTACTCATGATTTTTTGCATAGCGTAAAAACCCACAAGGGTTCTGTTCCTCCTAAAGGTAGGCTACCTGCATTGGAATGCAAGGAGCTACAAAAAAAGCTATTTCATTATGGCAAATGCCCGGCCCGCTGTTTTGGCGCAAGGGGCATAGAGAATGGCTTAATTTCCTGCCAGGATCCCCATGAGCCTGTGATTAATAAAATAGGTAGCCTTCCCTGCCTTTTGCGGATTCAGTACGGCAGATCAGGTAATTGGTTGAAGGACTCCTTTTTCTTATATCTGTTCAGGTCGATTTTGCGCAGAGTTTTCGATAAAGGGAAATCTTCATGTCTATGGAATCGACACAAGGAATCCGTCATGTCGAAAATTATGAGGATTTTCGACATTAAGTACGTGTTATGTCGACCCGGTCAACCCAAGTACTTCTTTCGGGTTAAAAGATGATCATTTTTTAAAATCACTTCAGCCTCTTGTCATTAAAAATGCCCCCGAGCCTTGATTTATCGACTTCGTAGCCTTCCCTATATTTGGAGGAATGAATGGGGTTGTACCTTTTACCCAATCAATACATAGCTGGTTTTTCTGCTGCCACCCGGTTCCTGCGCCAGTATTCCTTTCGTCATTAAATCCTGGATATCCCGCAAGGCGGTATCGGAAGAGCATTTGGTAATCGCGGCCCATTTGGAAGTGGTCAGCTTGCCCACAAAACCGTCCATCAGCTTGCCCACCATCAGCCGTTGCCGCTCGTTCATGGGCATGTCGTGGTGCTGTTCCCAAAAGCGGGCTTTTCGCAGCACGTCACTCAATACTTCCTCGCTGGCCGAAAGCGCATTGTTTAGACAGTGCAGGAACCACTCCAGCCAGTCGGTAATGTCCAAGGTGTCTTTCTGGGTTTGCTCCAGGATGGCGTAATAGCGCTCCCGTTCTTTGCGGATCTGGGCACTCATGCTGTAAAACCGCTGGCTGCTTTCATCGGCCCGGGACAACTGCATATCGGCAATGGCCCGGGCAATGCGGCCATTGCCGTCATCAAAGGGGTGAATGGTGACAAACCACAGATGCGCCACACCCGCCTTCAGCACCGGGTCGATTTTGGAGGTCCCGTTGAGCCATTCCAGGAACTGCTCCATTTCCTTCGCGAGAACACTGGCTTCCGGTGCCTCAAAATGCACCTGCTCCCTTCCCATGGGCCCTGACACCACCTGCATTGGCCCTTTTCCCAGCTGGCGCCAATTTCCTACCATTATTTTATGCATGCCGCTATAGCCGGAGGGAAACAAAGCCGCATGCCATCCGAACAGGCGCTCCTGTGTCAGTGGCTCCTGGTAGTTGCCGGTAGCATCCAGCATCATTTCCACTACGCCTTCTACAGCGCGGTCTGCTGGCACGGAGCCGCCAATGTCTATCCCCAGGCGCCGGGCAACAGAGGATCGTACCTGTTCGGGATTCAGCATTTCTCCTTCGATCTCCGAAGATTTCAGAACATCCAAAGTAATGGTCTTTAATAGAGCTTCTTCACGAAGGGAAAAGCCCAGTCCGTCCATGCGGCCCAGCAGGCGTCCCTGCCGGAAGCGGACTTTGGCAAGCAGATCATATAGTTTGCGTTCCTCCCAGTTGAACTGGGGCCAGCCACTGATTTGATAGATATAACGGGCCATATACCGCAGATTTTGCGGCGAATTTACCTATTATTCGCCGCATGTTTATTGTTTCGCCGCAACAAACGCGGCATATAACTGAAGGTTAAAGATTTTTTGGTTTTATACCTCGCGCCAGCCTTTTATCTGTTTTAGCATATTTAAGCTTGTTTTTATCTGTTTTTACATGGCGTTATCTGTTTTATCCGGCCTGGAGGGGGCCTAGTGGCTTTCTAAGTGGCATGGGCACCCAAAATATATGGCTATTGCCAGGACCTCGAAACCAACGGTCCCCGCAATCTGCAACAACTGCTGGGGTGGGAGGCGCTCTGGGCCGAAGGGTTAAGGCGAAGTGCGCATTATATGCTTAGCCTCTAATGACCTCCTGCAATACGGCCGGCCCCGCCGTAACCCCGCCCGGGGCTTTTCCTTACCTTGTTGCGTAGCTATGTCCTTAATGCTTCTGGTTCAATAAATATTCACCTTCAAAAGGGGGCTTTCGCCGAAGGAACAAGGCAAAGCCCTCAACGGCGTTCTATCTTTGACTGGTCAAACGATCCGATACCTGTTGAAAAACTGAATATCCAAAAGCAAGATCCAATAGTATAAACCGACCGATTCCATTAGCCAGAAAAAGCCCGTTTTATCCGTAAGTACTTACTAAAAACATCCAGATCCTGAAAAACCAAAGGCGTCCTTATCCTGAACCGACGAAATCTGCAACGCCCTATAAATCTGCCTCTCCCCCTGCGGAGGGGATTTTTATTTGAAGAGGAGCTCCTGTAAAAAGAACAAACCCCCGCTGTGGCGGAGGCCTGTTTACCTTTCATTTCCTTTCACCTTAAAAAAGCTACCATTTTTTGTCTTTGTCGTACCGGCTGTCGTAGCGGTCATTGCCTTTATCCCAGCTGTTATTGTCTTTTTCCCAGCGGCCGTTGTTATCGCGGTCGTCGCGACGGCTGTCCTTTTTGTTTGCTTTATTGCGGTTGTTGTAATAGCGCTCGTTCACTTCGCGGATGAATATTTCGATTAAAGTGAGCCACCTTCTTTCGGTGAAACAAGGCCACCCGGGAGGCCGCTCAGCAACGGAATAA
>NZ_JBBBEI010000054.1:0-12823 GCF_037132455.1 Huijunlia imazamoxiresistens
CGTTGCCAACACCCTTCAAACCCTTGTCCCTAAAGCATTTCAAAGAACTGACCATAAAATTTACCGGACACTCATGAACGTTTTTTTATGTTGGAAGCCTTGGGAGGTTTTGATTTGAATGTTTCCTACAGGTACCGAAGAGACTGTTTGTTCTTTTGCCTTGATGCAAAAGAACCAAAAGATCAAGCCGGGCCCGATGCTCCGCCGGCCCGGCCGGCCCACGCACAATGGGGGCACATCCATTTTTTGCCTTGCACATTTCCGGCTCTTCGAAGAGTTCGGCGTGCAATTACCAAAGCGTGAAGGCGCTGCATTCCGCCTTACCAGTCATTAAAGCAGCAAGAAACGTTAGGTCCGGCGGAATGAGGCGCGTGACCCTCAAGTTCCTTATGGCCTGATAAAAACAGATACTTTAACCATTTACCCTTTGTAAAAAAAATTCATCCAGCGATATCGCTTGGGCGTAGCCCAAACCTGTTGGTAGCACAAACAGCAATCGAAGAAACATGGGCAGCGCCCATGCCTGTGAAGTAAAAAAATGCACGAGCCTGGAAAAACTTGAGGGTCACGCGCCTCATTTAGCCGGACCTAACGTCTGGTTCTGTTGTAAAGAATGATTAGGCTAAATGCAGCGCCTTTACGCTTTGCCCTTGGCACGCCGAACTCTTCGAAGAACCGGAAATATTCGAGGCAAATAATGGATGTGCCCCCATTGTGCGTGGGCCGGCCGGGCCGGCGGAGCATCGGGCCCGGCTTGATCTTTTGGTTCTTTTGCATCAAGGCAAAAGAACAAACAGTCTCTTCGGCACCTGTAGGAAACATTCAAATCAAAACCTCCCAAGGCTTCCATAAAAACCATTATCTAACGACTAACGAATTCTTTATCAAACCCTGCAAACAAAACTGACATATGAAAAAAGCATTTTCCCTTTTAATTCCTTTCCTGTCCCTTACTGCAGTTCATGCCCAATCAAACCGGCAAGCAACAATGGACAGCATCCGCAGGCTCTCGGAACAAGACCACCAGCGGATGATGGCCACGTTGGGCATCACCGGGCTGCGCCCCGGCCCTTCCGGCAACCCCCAGGCACCCAATGCCGCCAATGCCGACGAAGCCAAAGCCTCTCCCTACTCTACTTTGCCCGATCCCTTACTCCTCAAAAACGGGAAAAAGGTTACCTCCCCAAAAACCTGGTGGCAGCAGCGCCGCCCCGAGATCGTCGAAGACTTTGACCGGGAGATTTACGGCCGCGTACCTAAAAACGTTCCGGGCGTAAAATGGGAAGTGACCGCTACGTCCACCGATACGGTCGGCGGCATTCCTGCGGTAACCAAAAAGCTGGTGGGCCACGTGGACAATTCCGCTTATCCCGCCCTTACCGTGGACATCCAGCTGACCCTCACCACTCCGGTGCATGCCCGCGGACCTGTACCGGTAATTATGGAATTCGGCTTTGTATTCCCTCCCGGTTTCCGGATGCCCGAGCCGCCGGCCGGCACGCCTCAAGGTCCCGGCTGGAAGGAGCAACTGCTGCAAAAAGGCTGGGGATGTGCCGTGCTGGTGCCCACCAGCTACCAGGCCGACAACGGGGCCGGGCTCACAAGCGGCATTATCGGGCTGGTGAATAAAGGGCAGCCGCGTAAGCCCGACGATTGGGGCGCCCTGCGTGCCTGGGCCTGGGGTGCCAGCCGCGCCCTGGATTACTTCGAGACCGACAAAGCGGTGGATGCAAAGCAGGTAGGGATTGAAGGCCTATCCCGCTACGGCAAGGCCGCTGCCGTTGCCATGGCGTATGACAGCCGCTTTGCCATCGGCTTTATCGGTTCGTCGGGAGCCGGGGGCGTAAAAATTTTGCGCCGGCAGTTCGGCGAGCAGGTGGAGAACCTGGCTTCTTCGGCGGAATACCATTGGTTTGCAGGTAATTTCATCAAATATGCCGGCCCGCTGACACCTAATGATATGCCGGTGGACGGGCACGAGCTGATCGCTCTTTGCGCCCCGCGGCCGGTCTTCATCAGCGTGGGTTCGCCCCAGGTAGAGGGCAACTGGATCGATGGCCGCGGCCTGTTCCTTGGAGGTGTGCACGCCGGCCCGGTTTACCGGCTGTTGGGAAAAAAAGACCTGGGCACTAGCGTGATGCCCGCCATTGAAACAGGTCTGACAAATGGCGATATTGCTTTCCGCCAGCACAGCGGGGGCCATACCGTCGGCCCCAACTGGCCTTCCTTTATACAATTCGCCAGCCGCTACTTGAAAGTGAATAAGTAATAAACACCCCTCCAGTTCCTGCCCGAAGGAAGTTTTGGCACATTATAGAAACGCATATCTTGCCAAAACCTCCATTTTTTCAGGGTTTTGGCAAGATATAGAAATTTATATCCTGCCAAAACTCTAAAAATCGGGGAAAAGAATTCCAGGGCGGCAAAATTTAAAACCTTAAAATGAAGACTTTTGTCGATCCAAATTAAGTAACCATGAAGCCCGGGCAGAAACTTTGGACTAGGGAAGAATTGATCTTAGCAATAAACCTTTATTGCAAGCTTCCCTTTGGCCGCCTGCACAAAAACAATCCCGAAATCATCCATCTTGCCAATTTATTAGGCAGGACGCCCAGCTCCATCGCCCTGAAGCTTGTGAACTTTGCTTCACTGGATCCAAGTTTAAAAGCCAGGGGCATAAAGGGAGCTTCAAACGCCAGCAACCTTGATAAACAAATTTGGAACGAATTCTATAATCATTGGGACATCTTGCCTTATGAAAGCGAGAAGTTATTAGCTCAATTGGAACATACTTCTATTGAACAATTAAACCAAATACCGGAAACGGATTTACCCAAAGAAGGAAAAGTAAGAGAACAGGTGATCAAGGCCAGGGTAAATCAATCTTTTTTCCGTAATGCGATCCTGGCTTCCTATAACAGCACCTGCTGTATCACGGGTATGCAACAGGCTGAATTTCTTATAGCCAGTCATATTCGTCCCTGGAGTGCAGATGAACAGAACAGGTTAAACCCAAGAAATGGGATTGCCATAAATGCGTTGCATGATAAAGCGTTTGAATCGGGACATTTAACCATTACACCTGAATATACAATTAGGATATCATCCCTATTAATGAAGCAGGATGACCCGCACACCGAGGCTTATTTTAAAAAATATGACTATCAGAAAATCATCCTCCCCTCCCGCTTTTTACCGGATGAAGTGTTTTTAAAATACCACAACAATGAACGATTCAAAGGATAAAGTTCAACTGCGTCAACTCAAGATGTCGCCTTCCCATGAATTCGACTTGTGCTTCAGGAATATAGACATACCCGAATGAGCCGCACAACAAAGTATAATTGAACCCTGCAACAAACCCAAAAAATTCTGGCTGGGAGAACTTTGCTGTACTAAAACAATCAAACATGAGCAAAGTAGTATTGATCACCGGAGCCTCTTCCGGCATTGGCAAGGAAACCGCAAAACAGTTGTTACAGGATGGTCATGTGGTCTATGGCGCTGCCCGCCGGGTGGAAAAAATGGCAGACCTGCAGGCTTTGGGCGTAAAAGTGCTTGCCCTGGACGTTACCGAGGAACAATCGATGACCGAAGCCGTGAACCATATCCTAAAAACGGAAGGCCGGATCGATGTGCTGATCAACAATGCCGGCTTTGGCTCTTACGGCGCCTTTGAAGAAATGCCGATGGCAGAGGCCCGGTACCAGATGGAAGTCAACGTATTTGGCACCGCCCGCCTCACGCAACTGGTACTGCCCGCCATGATCGAACACAGGTTTGGAAGGATCATCAACATTTCTTCGGTGGGCGGGAAAGTGGCTTTGGCGCTGGGTTCCTGGTACCATGCCAGTAAATTTGCACTGGAGGCGCTCAGCGACAGCCTGCGCAACGAAGTCAAACAATACGGCGTGGACGTGGTCGTCATCGAACCCGGCGGCATCCAATCGGAATGGGCCGGCATCGCAGTGGACAATTTAGTGAAAGTATCCGGGAAAGGCCGCTACCGGCAGATGGTCGAACGCTATGCCCTGCGGCGCACAAATATGGGCGAAAATGCGTTTGCCGATCCGGGCGTCATTGCGGAACTGATCCGGGAAGCCATCACCGCAGCGCAACCCCAAACAAGGTACGCAGCCGGCTACCTGGCCGAAGAAGTATTGTCGCTACGCAAACAGCTTTCGGACCGCGAGCTGGACGAGCGCTTGCACAGTTACCTGAAGATAAACTAAGCAAAATGGAGCAGAGCTATCAACGGATCTCGGTCGATAACATCCTGTACGCCTGCGGCAGCAGCCGGCAACGCAGCTCCGAACAATTCGTCCAGGTACATGCCCTCGTATACGTGTTATCGGGCGAGATCCATTTTACCACTGCAGCCGGAACAAAGGTGGTACCGGCGGGAACGATGGCGCTGGTCCGGCGCAACCAGCTGGTAAAAACGACCAAGCTTCCGGCACCCGGGGGCGAGTTCCGCACCATCAATATTTTTCTGTCCGCCGACATCCTGCGCCCGTACAGTGCGGCGCATACGGTACCTCCGCCCGGCAAATATTACCAGGAAGGGGTTTACGGATTCCCGGCCGACCCCTTCATTACCGGCTACTTTCAATCCCTGCAGCCTTATTTCGACCAGCCCGACCGGCTCACACCGGTGCTTACGGAATTAAAAACCAAAGAAGCCATTGAACTGCTGCTTACGGTGAACCCGGCCCTGGAGGAAGTGCTGTTCCACTTCGGGGAACCGCATAAGATCGACCTGGAAGCCTTCATGCTGCAAAACTACCGGTTCAACGTCTCTGTAGATTCCTTTGCCCGCCTCACCGGCAGGAGCCGGGCGGGCTTTAAAAGGGATTTTGAAAAGGTTTTCAAAATATCCCCGGGGCAATGGCTGAAGCAAAAGCGCCTGCAGGAAGCGTATTTCCTAATAAAGGAAAAAGGCGAAAAACCCTCCGACGTCTACCTGGATGTAGGCTTCGAGAATCTTTCGCACTTTTCCTATGCCTTCAAGCAGGCCTACGGCATCAACCCTTCCGCCCTGTAACGCCATCCCGGGTTACAACGGCTTTATGGGAATGCACATCTCGAAAATATGCAGGTTTTGCGGGTGCGTTTTGGCATCATTCAAATGGTTGACGTAAAAATTGCGATGGTCGGGCTGGTAGCCGTTTTGTTCCAGCCACACATCAAAGATGTAGTCCCAGGTGGTAAAACATTCATCCAATGTCGCTTCCTTGTGCACCACTGCATAGAGTCCGCCGCTGATGGCGGTAGTGCCGATGAGCCCCTCACCGGCTGTTCCTTCCGGCACGGTGATACAGACATCGGCCTGCACCTTGCCCGCTGGCCCCGGGTTACTCCGGTAGACGGTCAATGCCTGGGTTTGTGGAAAATTAATGAAGCCCCTGGGGCCCGCCCATCCAAATAACAGGTCAAACATGCCCCCAAAAATGACACTGTCATGGATATGCACCTCCAGGTTGCGCACATAAGCCACATGGAGTTCGGGGAGTTGGGTAACCCTGATGTCTACCCGGGTTTCCTTGCTTTCGTTCATCATTTTGCGTTGATTTAATTTGAAAACAAGGTAGTTTCCCGTTGTTGCAGGAAGCTGGCAGGTCTTGCTGTCCTGTTTGCAAATCTTGCTGGATTGACGGTCCGCCCGCCATTGGGTGGCACTTAGCTTTATTACGTCTTTAAAACTCCTCGAAAAGGAAGAGACATCCTTAAACCCACATTCCCATGCGATCTCGCGGACAGGCTTTGCAGGATGGTGCTCCAGGAAAAAAAGGGACCGCTCGATGCGGGCCCGGATAATAAAGCTGTTCAGGGCCAGGCCGGTTACGGACTTAAAAATGCGGTGGAAATGGAACGGGGAAAAGTTCGATTGACGCGCCAGCCTGTCCAGTGACAAATCCTCATGAAGATTCATCTTGATGTAATCAATGCTCCTGTTGATCCGGAAATAGTAATCCTTTATGGAGGCTTCCCTTTTCATTCGTCTCTTCTCCTGCACTAATATAGTGAATGACGGGCAGGGGCGGTTATTCCATGCCCGCGGCAGCCCACCGTTTTCCCCGGCTCCCCGCCTGCCGGCCTTGCTTCCTGCCTTATCTTTATACCGTAAGGCCTGGAAAAAACTGAGATCAATATGGAACAAGCGACACCCTCCACAAATACCGATAGCAAAGTATGGTTCATTACCGGCTGCTCCACGGGCTTTGGCCGGGAGCTGGCAAAACTGTTATTAACCAAGGGATATAAGGTCGTGGTCACTGCCCGGAAGGTGGAGCAGGTGAACGACCTGGCGGAAGGCTACGGGCAAACGGCCCTGGCACTGCCGCTGGACGTGACGGACAAAGCACAAATTGCCGCAGCCGTGGCGCAGGCGGAAGCAACCTTTGGCCGGATCGACGTGCTGGTGAACAATGCCGGCTATGGCTACTTCAGCAGCATAGAGGAAGGCGAGGACGAAAAGATCCGGGCGCAGTTTGAAACCAATGTGTTCGGGCTGGTGCAGATGACCCAGGCGGTACTGCCCGGCATGCGGCAGCGGCGGAGCGGCCATATCGTCAACTTCTCCTCCATCAGCGGCCTGGTGGGCCTTGCCGCTACCGGCTACTACCACGCCACCAAGTTCGCGGTGGAAGGCCTGTCCGAAGCGCTGGCCAAGGAAGTGGCTCCCCTGGGCATCAACGTGCTGCTGGTGGAACCGGGGCCCTTCCGGACCGACTGGGCCGGCCGGTCCCTTTCCCGCACACCGGTGCAAATTGAAGATTACCGGCCCACCGTGGGTGCCCGCATGGCCGGCCTGGAGCAGATCAGCGGCAACCAGCCCGGCGACCCGGTCCGCGGCTGCGCAGCTATTATCACCGCCGTGGAAGCCAACGAACCGCTCCCCCGCCTGCTGTTGGGGAAGGTGGCCTATACCCTGGCATTGCAAAAGGTGGAAGAACTGAAAGCGAATTTCACTGCCTGGAAGGACCTGACCCTGGGCGCCGACTTCCCCGAAGGACAATAACGGCAACCCGGTGCGGCTGTGGGGCAACTGCGTGTACGCGCTCAGGATGCAAAGGTGCTTTTGGCGGTCTTGCCGATGATCAACGTCGAAGAGGCGTCAAAAGCACCGCCCACTACGCTGCCCACCAGCGGGATAGCCTTGCCTATGTTGATGACGCCATCGCTGCCAAACTTCGACAGCAAACGAAACCCCACGGCCCGGTTGATCCGGGCGATCGCCTGGGTGCTGATCTTCTGGATGACCGACTCCGTGACCTTCTCCCCTACCCGGATGCCTACGCCTTTCAGGATCTCCCCGGCCGCACTGCCGGCCAGGCATACAATAGCCAGGGATTTTACCGGCTCGGTCTTCGGATCATAGCCCCGGATCATGGCAATGGCGGCGATCATCCGCAGCTGCAGGAACAGCACGCTCGACACGTTGGCCGGGATGGTCAGCGGCAGCGTGATCAGCCCGCCCAGGCCCGTCACAAAACCCGAGGTGGCGCACATGGCCGACTGCCACCTGATGAGCTTGTCAATGGCCTGCTCCGGCAGGTCGTGCTTTTTGCGAAAATCGTCGGCCAGGACAATGGCCGAATCGGCTATGCCCGTACCGAATACCGCCTTGTCATAGGCCCAGTCCAGCGCCTGCTGGATCCAGGCCAGCTTTTTCTCTTCTGGCATCTCCCAAAAATTGACTGTTTCTATAAAGGTAGCCTGAAAAGACCGTGCCCGGAACCCCTTAAAACAGGAAAGGGTCCCTGCCGGCAGGAACCCTGATACCCAATGAACAAATTAACCAATTCCCTCCTACCGCTTATCCAGGTAGCGGTACATTTCGCAGGCAGCCAGCAAAAAGGCGCCCACGCCGAAGTTGGCCGTGGAGTTTTTGTCCACCACCTGGCCGGGGATGGCCCGCTCGCCGATCGGCTGCACGTAGCCCACCCTGCCGTCGGGCTGCAGGGCCACTTTAGCCAGGTAGTCCCAGCTCTTTTGCACTACCGGCCCGTATTCTTTGGCATCCAGAAGGCCGTGGTTGAGGCCCCAGAGCAAGCCATAGGTAAAAAAGGCGGTGCCGCTGGTCTCCGGGCCGGGCGCATGGGCGGGGTCCAGGAGGGAGCGGGTCCAGTAGCCTTCGGGCTGCTGCGCCTTTTTGACGGCTTCGGCAATGCCCTTGTAGCGGCTGATGTACAGCTCGCGGTGGGCATCATTCTGCGGCAGATCCGCCAATACCTTGGCCAGGCCGGCCAGGATCCAGCCGTCGCCGCGGGCCCAGAAATCTTTTTTACCATTGGTGCTTTTGTGTTTTGGGAAAACGTACTTGGCATCCCGGAAATACAGCTGTTCGTCCCGGTCGTACATGATGCTGTCGGCAAACAGGAAGTATTTATGCAGTTTTTCCAGGTATAAGGGATTGCCGGTCACTTTATAGAGCTTCGTCATCACGGGCATCACCATATACAGGCCGTCGGCCCACCACCAGTAGTGGTGCTGCGGCGTGCTCATCTCGTACTCCATCACCTCGCGGGCACGGGCGATCTTTTTGGGGTCCTTGTCCAGGCTGTACAGGTCCACATAGGTCTGGAAACAGATCTGCCAGTCGCCGAACAGCACGTAGTCGTCCTTTTCGCCATAGGTGTGTTTCCATTCGGCCTTGTTGTCCGATTTGGCGCCCTTCCACTGGTTGTGTTCGGCCCAGGCTTCGGAATATTTGCGATACTCCTCTTTGCGGGTCAGGAAATACGCTTCCATGTTGCCGGTATGGTAGGCGGCCACGTCCCAGAAAGCCCGCTCGGTGGGCGCTTTCTGGGCCTGCCAGTAGCGGTTGACCTGGTGGATGATGTCCAGCACCTGCTGCCTGGAGGTGGCCGGCGCGGACGGGCGGGCTTTCTTCTGCCCCGTGCAGGCCGCCAGCAGAACGGCCAGGGTTACAATCGCACTGAAAAAACGCATCTTCATAGTCTTTATCATCAGTTTAAACAAGTCGGTTGGAAATTAAAAACGAGGGGTCCATTCCAGGACGTTTACGGGTTGCGGCGGCGTATTCGATATCCCTTCGGCATCCACCTGCACCACGTTTTGCACAAACAGGTGCAGTCGGCCTTTGGCCTTCCACAGCTCAGTATCGTACGTAGGTTCCCAGGAGCCCACGGAGCCGGCGCTCAGGTCTTTGACCGTCCAGCGGCGCCGGGAGAGGTTGGGGTTCAGGGCGATGGATACTTTGCTGCCCCGCTCCTCGTCACGGAAGATAAGGCCGGCGGCCAGCTTCCGGCCCCGCTTCCAGGCAATGATCTGGGGCCGGGCGATGGGAATGGCCTTGCTGCCCGTGCCGCTCAGGCTGAAGGGAGTGGAACGGAAGCCCAGGTCCTGTGCCTGCCACTTATCGCCGGCTTTGAACACCAGGTGGTACTGGGGCACGGCGGAACCCTGCTCGCGCCAATAGGTGGCAATGTAGGGATGGCCGGCGGCATCGGCAACCATCGAGGTCTGGTTGATCAGCTCGCTTTTGGGCGGGATGGCGCAGGCCACCTCGGCGCTGGCAGCGGTAATGGGCAGGCGGTAGGCTTCGCCGGTCGACTTTTCCCAGGAAATGCCGCCGTCCCCCGAACGGGCATAGCAGAGGTCGTGGTTGGAAGCCACATCCGGGCTCTCGCGCCACACCCAGGAGAGGTGCAGGACGCCCTTGCCGTCCACGCAGGCCTGCCAGTAGGCGTTGCGCCGGCCTTCACCATCGACGAGGTTGCTGTGGAGCTGGGTCCAGGCCTTTGTTTTCGTATCGTAGCGGTTCACCACCAGGTTGCCCTGGCCCGAGCCGCCATCGCGGTAGAGGAACAGCAGGCCGCCGGGCACTTTATAAAACTCGGGATACGAAACCTTGGTTTCCTGCCGGCCGGTCATGGGCATCTTCTCCCCCAGCTGCAGGGAGCCGGGCGCTACACTGCGGGCATAGCGCAGGGGGTTGTTGTGGTGGTCCCAGGAAAGGTGCAGGTAGCCTTCGTCGTCCACCATCATGGAAATGGTATTGTGGGCGTCGGCGGTATTACCCCGGTAGGGCGTCTGCTGCAGCTGCCAGCTGGTAGTACCGAGCTTTCTTTTTCCCAGCACCAGGTAGCGGCCGCTGTTGTAAAAGGAAATGAACTGGGTGTCGCCAAAGCTGACGAGGGAATTTTTGCGGAACACCACCGCATTGACGGAGTTGGCGGCCCAGCCGCTGTCGACGGCAACGATGGTGGCGCCGGCCCGGCCGGAATTTTTGGCTTTTTCTTTTTCTTCGGGTGCTTTCTGGGCACCGGCCGCCAGTGCGGCAAGCAGCATGGTCGTTAACAGGAGGTTTTTATACATGTTCTCGCTTTCATTGGGGCCCGGAAGGCAGACCCAGTCCAGGCGGCAAATTACCAAAGGTTCCGCGGTACCGGGGTGTATATTCTCCTAAAAATGAGGGGTATTTTCGTAAAGCCTCCCGGCCTCCCCCGGTAGGGAAGGCCGGGAGGGGGCTTATCTCTTAACAACTTTTACCGTACGCACACCGCCGGCGGTTTCCAGCCGCAGGAAGTAGATACCGGCCGAGAGTGCCGAGCCGTCCAGGGTCAGTTGCTGCGGCAGGCCGGCGGCAGCCCTGCCCCGGCGGAGCACGGACAGTTTTACGCCCCTGCCGTCGTACAGCACCACGGAGTAGGCGCCTTCTTCGGGCAGCGCAAAGGTCACCCGGGTGGAGGCGGAGAAGGCAGCAGGAGCGGCCTGCAACGATCCGGCGACTGCGGGAGCCGCTTTAAAGACTTCTGCAGCCACCTCCGGCGCATAGAGGGGTGCGGCGCTGACGGGGGCGGCATCATCCGTGCCCCGCACCGACACGGCCTGGCGGGGACTGGTCACCTGGTCGGTCGCGATCACCACGATGTCCGAACCATAGCTCTGGTGGGTACTGGTGACATAATTGAAATCATAGTGGCCGCTCATCAGGGTAATGGGCGGACCGAACGAGATAGTGGACAGGGCGGTTTCCCGGTACAGGATATCCCCGCCGCCCTCTTCGGAAGCGTACACCACCTTCAGCTTGCCGGCCGCCTCGTTCAGCAACACGAAGGGGCGCGTCCCTTCATTGGCCGTTACGGGATAGAGATTATCCCAGGTACCGGAGGGGCGGCGCACCAGCAGCGACAGCTTCGGCAGCCCCGGTGTATCGTAGCCGGTTTTTACACCGCAGTACAGGGTGCCGTCGCTGGCCACTTTCATATTCAGGTGATCATCCGCCATGCCGTAGCCTTCGTCCAGGGCCGACTGGGAGGAGGGCACTTCGTCGGCCGACCATACGGAGGGGTCTGCCCCGTCGGCGTGGGTACGGAAGCCAAAGCGCTTGGAGCTCTGGTTCGACCAGAGCACGCCGATCTTGCCGGGCAGGGCGGCAATGGCGCAAATATCGTCGTCGCGGATATCGGAGGCAACGGGGATGGTGGCGCTCCAGGTGGAATAGGGCGCATCGCTCCAGCGAACGTTGATAGTGTCGGCCCGGTCCCAGGCCACCCACATCCGGCCGGCTCCGTCGAGGGCCATGGTGGCCGTTTCGCAACTGGTCTCGAACTTCAGGGTAACGCGGGAGCTCCTTTGCCGCCACAGCCTGTAGGTGCCTGCCGTGGCATCGTATTCGGCCGATACCAGGTAGGAGCTGTTACCGCCGCCACGGAACAGCAGGATGTGCACCACGTTGCCCACGGCCTGTACATCCGCCTTACAGTTGCTGCTGCTGACCAGGGTGAGCACGTCCGTCCAGGAGGTGCCGTCCAGTCGGAAGATCTTGGTGCCGTCGGAAGTGGGCAGCACCGACCACCATTTGCCGTCATAGGTCCACACCTTGGCCTGCGGCTTGTCGGCCGTATGCGACGAAATGGGAAGGGGAGCGATATCATTGAAGGAAGCGAAGCCCAAGCCCGAGGGCTGGATGCTGTAGGTCTGGCCCGAGGTATAGCCGCTGCTGATGGCGTTGCCGCTGTCGTCTTTGATGCCGGTACCACTTGCGTTCAGGTCGAGACGCAGGAGGCCGTTGCCGGCCAGTGCACGGACGGTGACATCGTAAGTGGAGCCATTGACGCGGACCACGGCTTCGACCGCTTCGGTGCCCACCGGCTCATTGGCCAGCAGGGCGAGCGAGCCGCGGACGTTGCCGCTCAGAGGGGTGGCGGTAAAATCGGAGGCATCCACGCCGGATACTTTTTCGGAAAAGGTCACGCGGAAGGTGACCGCAGTGGCGCTGGTGATGGAGGTTGCCGGCGCCTGCCGGTTGATGCTGATCACAGTGGGAGCCGCCTCGGGGGCCGCATGGGCCGAAGGGCGCAAAGCAAGGAACACAGTTGTGCACAGGGCAAAGAGTGTACAGCTTTTCATGGTTTGAATATTTAAGGGGTGAAGGAAATCCGAAAGGGTAAAACATACTTCTGGCCTGTTGGCAACAGGGGACGGAGGGTAGGATTAAAGGTGTAGGATGCCGGGCGAACAGGAGGGGCACGGAAATGTAAGAAGCCGAATAGGTTTCATGGCATATGGGATTTTAAGGGTGATAGTGAGGGGTGCCGGATACGATCAGGCACATTAGGCGGCAACAAACAGTGTACCTGTGCAATTAGCCGGAGATTAGAATTGGATTAGAGCTCTACGGGCAGATGGAGATAGAGCAAGGATAATAATCAGGAAGGCCTTAAAAGAGAAAGGCTATAAACGACAAAAGCCTCTTCCGAAGAAAAGGCTTTTGTTGAATAAATATGGCAGCTACCTACTCTCCCGCAACTAAATGCAGTACCATCGGCCAGAAGGGGCTTAACTTCTCTGT
>NZ_JBBBEI010000055.1:0-9779 GCF_037132455.1 Huijunlia imazamoxiresistens
AGTGCAAAGAAGCAAAGAAAAACGATACGAAAAACAAAACGTTAATTTTTTTCTTTCAGCCATTTCCCCTTTTCCTCCCCTCCCCTGGCCCTTTTAGCCCTTTAAATACCCCCTGTTCCCTTTATACACTGAACTTAAAATGGCTTCTTTGTGGTGCCGTGCAATGAATTGTAACTGGTCGTTTTGCTCCGCCAGGCGTAAAACCTCTCCCCCGGTTTCGCCAAGGCGAAACCGACCCCTCCCCACATAGGGAGGGGTGAAGTCAGCGTAGCTTCGCGGGAGTACAGTCTAAAAGGCGAAAAAATAGCAGGAAACAAGGCATTTGGGTAGGCGCCATTTGTTTCTAACGTACAAACCCTTCTCCCGCGGAGCTACGATCCCCCTCCCTATGTGGGGAGGGGGGGCCACGCCCCCGGCGTGGCGGGGGAGAGGTTGAACGCCTTATAAATCTTCCCCTCCCTCCGGAGGGGATTTTTATTTTAGAATGGCGCGCCTTGTAAAAAAAAGCCCTCCCGTTAAAGCGGAAGGGCCTGTGCACGTTTCAAAACGGGGCATTAATTATAGCCCTGGTTTTGTTTGAATGCCTCCTTGTTCTGCATGACGTCGATCTCCACCTGCGGGATGGGCCGTACCAGGTGAAAGTCCTTGAAGTTGGCCGACGCCTCCGGGTTGCCCTTAGCGAGCCGTTCCTTCATCTTCCCGGTCCGTTTCAGGTCGAACCAGCGCACCTGCTCCCCGGCCAGTTCCCGGGCCCTTTCATCCAGGATAAAGTCAAGGTTGACGGCTGCGGCCGCAATGCGCATGTCCTGCTCCTTGCCCGGCAGGGCCGCCCTGCTCCGGACCACATTGATAAAGTCCGCTGCCGCCCCCTTGTCCGAAAGCTCCATGCTGGCTTCCGCAGCGATCAGGTACATTTCCGACAACCGGAACACAAACGCATCCCGTTTGCTTTCATGCACGCCCTTATCCGGCCGCGTCGGATCGGCGAATTTATTCAGCTGCACATAGCGGCTGCGGTCGCCTTTGGGCACGCCTGCGGCATCGTACACATCGTTGCGGTCCATGATGGTGTATTTCTTCGCTTGCCGGGCACTTTCAGGTACTACGTTTTTAGAGGCCACGAAAATGGTGTCTCCCAGCTTCACGCCTGCCGGCAGGGTGGCGGCGTCATTGGCCCACCAAGCCGTCCGGAAGGTACCGGCATACCGGGCATCTTTGGTTTCGTCGTACAGGTCCAGCAAATACCGGGAAGGAAGGAACTGGTTCAACGGCCGCCCGTTCTCCAGGTCCCAGGTAAACCCGGGCAGTCCGAAGTTCATCATGGTAAAGAAAGCGTGCGCATTATGGCCGCCCTCCCACAGGTAAAAGAATCCCAGGTCGCTGCCCCTGGGCCGGTCGTTCAGCTCGTTATTGGCCGTATAGTTGACAAACCAGACCGATTCCTTATTGGTATTGCCGTTGCTGTTGGCCATATTCCAAAGCGCCTTGTAGTCGGGCTGCAGCTTGAAATCGTAGTTGTTGATTACTCTTTTGGCCATGTCCAGGGCCTGGGGGTACATTTTACGCGTCAGGTACAACCGGGCCAGGAAGGCTTCCACGGCGGGCTGGGTCACCCGGCCGCCCTGGGGCGTCACAACGCCTGCCAGGTTTTTTAAGGCAATCTCCAGGTCGCTGAAAATTAACTTGTAGACCTCCTCCGCCGGGGCTCTTTCCGCGGTCATTTCGGGGCTCTCCGTTTCTTTTGTCCGGATCGGAACCGCGCCGAACGTTTCCACCAGGTGGTAGTAATAAAACGCCCGTAAGAACCTGGCCTCTCCTTCCCGCAGGGTCTTTACATTGGCGGCAAGGGCGGAGCCGCCCAGGCGCCCGATGGCCGCGTTACAGGCATTGATGCCCTTGTAAAAGCCGCCCCACACGTGGATCAGGCCGGGGTCGCTTCCCTGCAGGCTGCTGGTGTATTCGTGGTACGGGGAATAACCGCCGCCCCAGCCGGCGCGCAGCATTTCGTCGGTGCCGGCTTCCGTCAGCAGGTAGCCGATCATTTTACCGTACCAGAGCCGGGTAGGGGCATAACAGGAGTTAATCAGGTTTTCCATGCCTTCCGGCGTGTTGTATAAAACGTCTGCGGTGATGCCTGTTTTGTTTTCTTCCTGCAGAAAGTCCTTGGTGCAGGAGGAAAGGCCTACCAGGGAGGGCACGAGGAGGTTCAGGAGCAGTTTTTGAAGAATCGCTTTCATAAACCGATACTATTTTTAGTCTGAGATTGTTATTGAGTTTTCTTGTAAAAGGACAGGGACGTCCGCGCCGGTCAGAGGGCCAGGTTTAAGCCGAATACCAGTTGTTTGGTTAAGGGGTAATCCACCGAGCCGCCTCTTTCGGGGTCGTAATTTTTTACCTTGCTGAAGGTGAACTGGTTTTTGGCGGTTGCATAAACGACCACATTGCTGAACGGCAGCTTTTTGAAACTGCTTTTGGTGAGGTTGTACGCCAGCCGGATGTCCTTTATTTTCCAGAACGACCCATCCAGGTATTTTAACGTCGCCAGGTACTGGTCGGTCACGTTCGCTTTCGGACGGGGATAGGCATTGGTGGGATTTTCGGGTGTCCAGTAATCCACCACCGCCGTATTGAACAGGCCGCCGGGGTAATAAGAACCTGCATAGTCGCTGGAGATCATCTGGCCTACCCGTGCATAGATCAATACGTTCAGCGAGATGTTTTTGTAGCTGAAGTTATTGCTCATGCCCGCAGTCCATTTCGGAGACGCCTGTCCCAGCACGGCCCGGTCGTCCTTTGCCGTGATCTTGCCGTCGTTATTGAGGTCCTTTACCCTGATCTCGCCGGGCGTATGGCCATAGGTAGCCGCCAGGTCCTTGTCGCCGGACTGCCAGATGCCTGTTTTTTCATAATCATAAAACACCCGTAACGGCTTGCCCACGAACCAGCCTTTGGACACGTCGTCGCCGCCCACGCTCAACGCCACGATCTCTTCATTAAAGCGGGAGTAGTTGAAGTCGGTGGTCCAGGTGAACCGAGGGGTGGAAAGGTTGCGGGAGGAAAGGGTGAAGTCGATGCCGCTGGTTTTGGTTTTGCCCACGTTGTCGATAATGGAGTTGAAGCCCGTCACCGAAGGCAGGATGCGCTGCATCAGCAGGTCGCTGGTCCGGGTATGGTACACATCTATCGTACCCATGATCTTATTGGTGAACAACCCGAAGTCGAGGCCCGCATTGATGGTGGCGGTTTTTTCCCAGCCCAGGTCTTTGTTGGCAATGATATTGGGCCAGTAGCCGATGGCGGGGGTTTCGTCAAAGGCGAAGGGAACCCTGCTCAGGCCGCCCTGTGTCTGGTAGGGCTGGATGGCACTGTTGCCCGACACCCCGTAGCTGGTACGCAGCTTCAGCTCGGACAGCAAGGGAACTTTCGACAGGAACGGCTCGTCCACCAGGCGCCAGGCCACCGCCACGGAGGGGAAATACGCCCATTTGGCCCCTTCGGCCAGCACGGAAGCGCCGTCGGCACGCAGGGAAGCGGTCAGCAGGTAGCGGTCCTTGAACTTGTAGTTCAGCCTTCCGAAACCCGAGGCCAGCTGGCTTTCGGATAAGCTGCTGGAAACCCGTATATCGTTGGTGTTGGCACCCAAGTTATAGAAGAGGGCGGTGGAAAAGGGCTGGTTCTTGCCTTCCCCGGAAAACAGCACCGACCTGTTTTTGATCAGGCTGGTACCCCCCATCAGGTTGATGTCATGGTTTTTAAACGCCTTTGTATAGTTCAAAACATTTTCCCAGGTCAGGCTGCGGGATTTGTTGTCACTGAGCAGGGAACGGCTAAAGCCATTGTTCGTACCGGAAACGGTTGTATTCTTTCCTTCGAAAATACCCTGCTGGCTGTTGTTGATGTCTACGCCCACGTTCGTTTTGAACAGCAGGTTTTTGGTAATGCCCCACTCGCCGAAGCCCACCATGAAGATGCGGCTGCTGGCCGTGTTGTTGGCATAGTTGTCTGTGCTCTCGTCCATCAGGGGATTGATATCCAGCTTGCCCGGCCAGGGATACTGCTTCAGCGTGCCGTCCTCGTTATACGGAACGCCGTAGGGAACGCCTTTCATCAGGTTCCAGAAGCTGGTGTTGCGGCGCTCCTGGGTGGAGGAGTTGAAGTTCAGCACCGTGCCTATTTTCAGGTTGGCGGCCAGCTTATGATCCAGGTTCAGGTGCTGCACGAAACGTTTCAGGTTGTCGTTTTTCAAAAAGCCGCGTTCGTGGAAATATTCGGAAGACAGCCGGAAGGTGGTTTTGTCGTTGCCACCGGAGAGGGCGGCATGATGGCTTTGCACCGCGCCGCGGTGTACCATCAGGTCGATCCAGTTGGTATTGATGCCTTTTTGAATATTCTCATAGCCGCCCCCGAAGATGCTGGCGTCATCGGCCGGGCTGCTCCATTTTCCCAGGGCCCGGTACGACTCGCGGGTCATCGCCATGTATTCCTCCAGGTTTGTTTGCCGGTCGTAGTCGGAAAGGGCGTTGATGCCGTAATAATTATTCAGCTCCACCTTTGTCTTTCCTTTGCCGCTTTTGGTAGTAATGATGATGACCCCGTTGGCGCCCCTGGAGCCGTAGATGGCGGTGGAGGAAGCGTCTTTCAGCACTTCGATGGAGGCCACGTCGTTGGGGTTGATGTCGATATAAGCGCCGTACTGGATGCCGTCCACCAGGATCAGCGGTGCGTTGGACGCATTCAGCGACCGGTTGCCCCGGATCGTAAAGTTCATCGGGGCGCCGGTTTCACCGCTGCTGCGGGTAAGGTCCAGGCCGGCCACCTTGCCCTGCATGGTCTCCAGCACGTTGGTCACCGGCGTGGAGGTAATCTGTTCGGACTTTAAGGAAACCACCGAGCCGGTCAGGTCCCGTTTCTTTACCGTTCCGTAGCCGATCACCACCACGTTGTCCAGGCTTTGATTGAGCGGCACCAGGGAAATATCGATCGTTTTCTGGCTCCCCACTTCCACTTCCCGGACGGTATAGCCCACGAAGCTGAAGACCAGCACCGGCTTTTTGCTTTTTACAGCGATGGAATACCGGCCCTCTTCATCGGTTTTGGTACCGGCCTCTTCGTCTTTGACGGCCACGCTTACGCCGGGCAGCGGTTCCATTTTATCGTTGGTCACCCTGCCGGAGATCGTCAGCACGGGCGTTTCTCTTGTATCCTTTTTGATGGCGATCAGCCGGTCGTTCATCAGCTCGAAGGCCAGGCCGGCAGGGGCGAGCATTTTTTCCAGGACCTCGGTGAGGACGGCGTCCCGGGCCTCCAGGGTTACCCGGTGCCGGATGCCTTCCAGGTCGCTGTTGTATAAAAAGCGGTAGGCAGTCTGCTTTTCGATTTTGGCGATCGCCTGTCCTATTTCTTCATTCCTCACCTTCAGGCTGACCCTGCCCTGCGGATAACCCGCAGCAGAGACCTGCAAGCAACAGACGAGTAAAGCGGCAGCAATGAGATTCATGTAGAGGAGGATTTTTTGGGCAATAAACTTTTGGGCAATCGTTTGGAAACATTGCATAAATTTGAGATTAGGATTAAGAAATAGTCAGCTCTAGACGGTTGTTACAAAGTTTTAATCTGATAAGACAGGGAGATGCGCCAACATCTTCCTGTTTCTTTTTCCAGATCAAACCGGGGGAAGATCATTCTACTGATCGTACAGAAATTTCATTGGCATTTATTTTATAGGTGAACGAATGGACTTGTTGCAGGGCCTTCATCGCCTCTTCTACGGTTTCCTTTTCAAACGAACCATTGAACTTATATCCCTTCGCTTTTTCATCGGCAAAGGTGATGGTGACATTATACCACCGCTCCAGCTTGGCCGCCAGGTCCTGGAAGCTGTCGTCGCGGAACTCCAGCCGATTGTAGATCCAGGCCGTTTCCGGCAATTGCTCTTCCGTCACCGGCCTTTGGAAGGGCACTACCTGGAAGCTTCGGACCTCTTCGCGGGCCGGGGCCTTTCCCGCACCGGCCGTTTCCTTCACGTTTACCGGCGCCTTTTTGGAAATAATCAGCTTTTCATTCGGCTTCAGGTGCACCCGGGCATTCTGGTCTTTGCTGGAAGTGACTTCCACGGCTCCCCGCAGCAGCGTGGTTTCCATGGTAGCCTCCTCTTTATAATATTTCACATTGAAGGCCGTACCCAGCACCTTTATGGCAATATCGCCGGCATGCACGACAAAGGGACGATCTGGGTTTTTCACGACGTCAAAAAACGCTTCGCCGCTGATCGTCACCTCCCGGCTGGGGCCGGAAAAGTCGCCCTGGTAGCAGATCTTTGACCCGGCGTTCAGCCATACGGTGCTCCCGTCCGGGAGCAGGGCCCTGGTTCTGCTGCCCTTTTGCGCCACGATCACCCGTTCGCCGGTGCCGCTTTGAGGCCCTGAATTTTTTCCCTGAAAGAAAAAGAACCAGCTGCCCGCCATTACCAGGAGGAGCACCGCCGCATACCGGCCGTATTTTAAAAACAGCGGCAACACCCGGGCGCTTTCCGGCACGGCTGCAGGTGCTTCCACGGCTGCAGGTGCTTCCGGCGCTTCCGCCCTGTTCCCTTCCGCCTTTTGCACGATCCGCCGGATCCGTTGCTGGTCGGCCGGTTGCAGGTTCCGCGAAGGCTTCGTGCCCCGTAAATCCTTCTGCCAAAGCTTTTTCAGCGTGTCCATTTGCTGTTGCACTTCGGGATGGCTTTCCATAAAAGCAGCCAGCTCTTTTTCGTCCCCGGGTGATAATTCCCCGGTAAGCGCCCGTGCGACCAAAGCTGCTATCCTGTTGGGTATGTCCATGCGATTAAACGTGCTCTGTTCTATAAGACAGAGCTTTTTGATTGATCTACTAAAAGAAATTCAAAAATTTTCAGATTTTTTTGGGGGAGGCTTCCGTGCCTTTGCGGATGCCGAGGGCGGCGCAGATGCGCCGGATGGCGATGGCCATCTGGCTGTCGATCGTGTTGACCGAAATGTTCAGGATTTCCGCCACTTCCTTGTATTTAAGGCCGTCCTCCCGTAAAAGCTTGAAGATCATCCGGCAGCGGGGAGGCAAGGCATCGACCGCCACCTGCATGGACTGCATCATCTCCGAAAGGATCAATTCTTCCAGGGGAGAGGCGCCGCCGGCGGCAAGGGGGTATTCGTCGCTTAACACGTCGGCGGGCAGGGTGCGGGATCTTTTTTCCAGCTCGTTCAGGGCGCCGTTTTTAACGGCTTTGTACAGGTAGACCGGTAAATTCTGGAGGTGAAGGACATTGTTCTTGTTGGACCACAGCCGGACAAAAACGTCTTCCACCACTTCTTCCGCCGGTTCCCTGGCCTTCAGGTAGGATTGGGCAAAGGCACAGAGCTTGTCAAAATAATGTTCGTACAGCAATTCGATCCCCGCTTCATCATGGGCGGCAAATAAGGCTTTGACTTCCGCAAGCAAGCCGTCATCGTTAGTATTCATGAGCTCTATTATTATCCATCTGGGTTTAACCAAATTAAAGGTTGGCGGCCTGATCATATGGCATTGGCTGGACCGCAAGTACAAACCTATACCGGGGCGGAAAAAACGGGGTTTGAATATTGGCCCAAAAGGTTCAAATTTTGGTGCAGGAAATTTATCTATTGAAAATCAGTGACGTATGCGTGCCCTAAAGCGGCCGGTGCCGTCGGCAAACAGGGGAACGGCGGTTGCGAAGATTTACCCGTACTTTTATTTTCTTTGAGAACAGCTATCAACAGCCAGGCATGGAAGAACTACTCAGGCGGCAGATTGAAAGGATCGTGAAGCTCACGGACGAGGAATTCCGCTTTGTACTCCAGCATTTTACCCCGAAAGCCTACCGGAAGCATCAGTATGTATTGCAGGCAGGCAACCCGGCTTCCAATGACCATTTTGTGGTCAAAGGGCTGCTGAAGTCGTTCTACATCGATGACGACGGGAAGGTGCACATCCTGCAATTCGCCATGGAGGACTGGTGGATCTCTGATCCGCAGGCGTATCACAACCGGGGCCCGGCCACCTTGAATATCGATTGCATCGAAGACACCCAGCTCTATTCCATCTCCATCGACAACCGGGATAAGCTGTGCACCCATCTTCAAAAAATGGAGTACTTTTTCCTGAAAAAGACGACCGCCGGTTATATCGCCCTGCAGCAACGGATCCTGTCGCTGTTGAGTAAAAATGCCGGGGAGCGGTACCGGCAGTTCCTCCAGCTGTACCCGGCCCTGCCGCAGCGGCTGCCCAAGGCGTTGATTGCCTCCTACCTGGGTGTTTCCCGGGAAACGCTCAGCCGCATTACCTCGGCCTAGTGTGACCTGGCGCACACTTTTTTTGTGCGGTAGGTCCTTTTCCACCTGGTGCCTGTTTTCCAATTTTGCGGTCGGAAACAATCTAATCATGCCTGAAAAAATGAAAAAAATTGCACTTGTTGTAGGCGCCAGCGGCATTGCCGGCAGTAACCTGGCGGAAAAGCTCCTTTCCGAAGGCTGGACCACTTATGGCCTGGCCCGTACGATTAAAGCAACCGGCACGGGGTTGATCCCCGTCGCGGCCGACCTGCTGGATAAGGGCAGCCTGGCTGCTGCCCTTGCGGAGGTTCAGCCCACCCATGTATTTTTCACCAGCTGGATGCGCCAGGAGACCGAAGCGGAAAACATCCGGGTCAACCGCCTGATGGTGCATAACCTGCTGGAAACCCTGTCGCCCAAAAAGTCGGTACGGCATGTGGCCCTTGTTACCGGGCTCAAGCATTACCTCGGCCCTTTTGAGGCGTATGCCCAGGCCGGGACCCTGCCGGAAACGCCCGTGCGGGAAGAGCATCCGCGGCTCAATATCGAGAATTTCTACTATGCGCAGGAGGACGAGGTGTTTGCGGCGGCGGCCCGTGACGGCTTTACCTGGAGCGTCCACCGCCCGCATACGGTGATCGGCAAGGCCGTGGGTAACCTGATGAACATGGGCACCACCCTGGCGGTTTATGCCAGCATTTGTAAAGAAACAGGCCGGCCCTTCCGGTTTCCCGGATCGGAGGCGCAGTGGAACGGCCTTTCGGATGTTACGGATGCCCGGGTGCTGTCGGCGCAAATGATCTGGGCGGCCACTTCGGAGCACGCTCATAACGAGGCGTTCAACGTAGCCAACGGCGATGTGTTCCGCTGGAAGTGGCTGTGGCAGCAGGTTGCCGACTGGTTTGGCGTAGAGGCGGCAGGCTTTGACGGCACGATCCATCCCCTTGAAGCGGAAATGCAGGGGGACGGGCCGCTGTGGCAGGAGATCGGCGCGAAGTACCAGTTGAAGGAACCCCGGCTGAACCGCCTGGCCTCCCCCTGGCACACGGATCTTGACCTGGGGCGTCCCCTGGAAGTGATGACCGATATGAATAAAAGCCGAAAGCTGGGCTTTTTGGTCTACCAGGACACACGGGCGTCCTTTTTCGACCTCTTTGAAAGCCTCAGGGCCGACCGGCTGATTCCCTAAATCCTGCAGCGACTGGAAAAGGGCGGGCCGCCAAACAAAATCCTGGCGGCGCCTGGTCGTTTTTACCTGATTTCCCGGGCTTTAGTGCCTTTTTCCAGTCATTTTAGTGGTGAAACAATGAATTTTTTTGCTGAAAAACGAGGTTGGGAATAATGAAAAAAAATGGCTGTAAGTGGCTGTGGTAAAGGGTTTTAACTATCGGGGAGGCTGTTTTGGCATAATAGGATGACACCTGATTTGGAAATAAGGGGAGCGGAACTCCTCTTATTTTTGTGTCATCGAAA
>NZ_JBBBEI010000056.1:0-9754 GCF_037132455.1 Huijunlia imazamoxiresistens
ACATACCCTTCAATAATAAAAAGAGGCCTACCGATCTGATCAGTAAGCCTCTGGAAAAGCTATTTTCAGGGATTCCCCAATTAACCAATTAACCAATTCCTACGGAGCCAAACGCTCAATCTTCCAGGTTTGGTCCTCCTGCAGGGAGTATTGAATACGGTCGTGCAGCCGGCTGGGTCGTCCCTGCCAAAACTCTACAATAATAGGCTGTACCAGGAAGCCCCCCCAGTGCGAGGGCCGGGGAACCGCTTTCCCCTTAAATTCATCCAGTCGTTTCAGGTATTGCGCATCCAGCCATTCGCGGCTTTCCACCACCTGGCTTT
This sequence comes from Huijunlia imazamoxiresistens, assembly GCF_037132455.1. Lineage (NCBI taxonomy): Bacteria > Pseudomonadati > Bacteroidota > Chitinophagia > Chitinophagales > Chitinophagaceae > Huijunlia > Huijunlia imazamoxiresistens. The sequence continues at coordinate 324 of NZ_JBBBEI010000056.1, forward strand.
GCGGCGACGTCCAGGCGCCGATGCGGCTGCCTTCGGGCCGGGAGTGGAAGTAGGCATCACTTTCTTCGGCCGAAATTTTCTTCACCAGCCCGGTTACCCGCACCTGGCGCTCCAGTTCCTTCCAGAAGAACAGCAGGCCGGCTTTCGGATTTTCTTCCAGTTGCAGCCCCTTAAAACTTTGGTAGTTGGTAAAAAAGACAAAACCGTCTTTGTCGAAGCCCTTCAGCAGCATGATCCGGGCGGAGGGAATACCTGTGGCCGAAGCGGTGGCCAGGGTCATGGCGTTGGCTTCATCAATTTCACTGTCGAGGACTTCGCGGAACCATTTTCCGAATTGTTCCATCGGGTGGAGGGCCACATCGCTTTCGAGAAGACTTTTGGAGGCATATTCGCGGCGCAGGTCGCCGATGTTGTGCCTCTTCGTGCTGTGCGTCATAGCGGGAAATATAAAAGGTTGGGTAAATTCGAGGGTGGAAAATTAGGGAATTAGAAATTGGGATACCAGAAATTTGGAATGATGTTCATCATCTATTAAAAAATGATGTGCCACATCCCCCATACCTAATATCCCAATCCCGGATTCCTTAATTCCAGTTCCCTTCCTTTTATGGGGGGCTTAGGCCGTCACCAGTGTACCTACGTGTTCGCCGGTAACCACTTTGCGGAGGTTGTAGGGCCGGTTCATGTCAAATACAATGATCGGCAGGGTGTTTTCCATGCACAGGGTAAAGGCGGTCATGTCCATTACCTGCAGGTTGTTGGAAATACACTGGCTGAACGTGATGGTGTCGTACTTGGTAGCGGTGGGGTCTTTTTCGGGATCGGCGGTGTAAATACCATCCACGCGGGTACCTTTCATGATCACGTCGGCCTTGATCTCGATGGCCCGCAGCGAACCGGCCGTATCGGTGGTAAAATACGGGTTGCCGGTGCCGGCGCCGAAGATTACTACGCGTCCTTTTTCCAGGTGGCGGATGGCGCGGCGGCGGATGTACGGCTCGGCGATCTGCTCCATCTTGATGGCGCTCATCAGCCGAGTGTAAACGCCGATCTTTTCCAGGCCAGCCTGCAGGGCCATGCCGTTGATCACGGTGGCCAGCATGCCCATGTAATCACCATGTGCCCGCTCGATACCGGTTTCGGCCTCGTTCATGCCCCGGTAAATGTTGCCGCCGCCAATCACCACGGCTACCTGTACTCCCAGGTCGGCAATGGATTGAATATCCCGTGCGTATTGGGCAATCACTTCGGAGTCCATGCCAAAGCTCTTGTTTCCCATAAGAGATTCGCCGGAAAGCTTCAGTAGAATACGTTTATATTTAGGCAACATGTGGGTTAATTTTTTTTAAAACGGTGCGAAGATAAGCGGAAAGAAGCAAGTAACGTTCACGAGTTCACCAGTTCAGGGGTTCACCGGTTGATTCTTGTTTTGGTGCTGAATGAGTTATGATGGATTGTCGCTTTTTTCCTGCAAATTGCCTATTGTTTTTTGCCCATTGCTCATTCTGCTTTTGTTGCCTAATTTTCCAGTGTGTTTTACTCCCTGCTGAAAATATACGGACGACTTGCCCTGAAGATCTATTGCCCCCGGCTGGTGGTCAGCAACCCGCAGCTGTTGCAGACAGGGGGGCCGCTGCTGCTGGCCGCCAACCACCCCAATTCCTTCCTGGACGGCATGATCCTGACCACGCTGTTCGACCAGCCCGTGTATTCGCTGGCACGAGGCGACGCCTTTGCCTACCGCCCCGTAAAAAAGGTGCTGCACTGGCTGCGGCTGCTGCCGGTTTATCGCACCACCGAAGGCATCGGGAACCTCGGGCACAACTACACCACCTTCGAAACCTGCCGCCTGGCGTTCCAGCGAAAGGCGGTGGTGCTGATCTTCAGCGAGGCGGGCAGCGCCAACGAATGGCACCTGCGCCCCCTGCGCAAAGGCACCGGCCGGCTGGCCGTCAGCAGCTGGCAGCAGGGCATCCCCCTGAAGGTGCTGCCGGTGGCCCTGAACTACCATTCGTTCAAAAGCTTCGGCAAGGCCGTGCACCTGTATTTTGGCGAATTTATCGAGGCGCACCAGGTCATGGACGAACCTACCCACGGCAAGCAGCTGCTGGCCTTTAATGCCTGCCTGCTGCCGCAGCTGCAGCAGGCGGTGTACGAGATCCCGCCCGGCGACCGGCAGGCCCTGGTGAACAGGTTTCCCCCGCTGCCGGCAGCCGAAGCGGCCCTGCTGTTGCTGCCCGCCCTGGCCGGCGCCCTGCTGCACCTGCCGCTCTATGTGGGCTGCAAGCTGTTCTCCCTGCTGTTTTTCCGCCGCAGCGACCATTACGATTCCGTGCTCACGGCCCTGCTGGTGCTGGTCTACCCGTTTTACCTGTTGCTGGCGGCTGCGCTGCTGTTTTCCGTTTACCCGCCCTTGGCACTGGCTTGCCTGTTGTTGCCGCTGCTGGCCTGGGCGTTCACGCGGCTGAAGAGCGGGTGGGTATACTAAAAAGAAAAAGCCGGCGATGGCGCCGGCTTTTTCAAAAGTTCTATGGAGAAGGAGGTCGATTATCCCAGGGCTACGCGTTTGAATTCGGTAACTTTCAGGTCGCCGCCTACGGATTTCAGGAAATCGCCAACCGATTTGCTGCTGTCCTTAACAAACGGCTGGGCGATGAGGGTGCTTTCCTTGAAGAAGGCGTTCAGTTTGCCTTCAGCAATTTTGGCAATCATTTCCTCGGGTTTGCCGGCCATTTTGGGGTCCTGCTTCATTTGCTCTACCACGATATCTCTTTCGCGGGCGATCACGTCGGCGGGAACGGAAGCGGCGTCAACGGCTACGGGGTTCATGGCAGCGATCTGCATGGCCACGTCCTTACCGGCTTCGCCGGCGTCTTTGCTGAAGCCTACCAGCACACCCATACGGTAAGCACCGTGGATGTAAGAAGCCACGAAGGGAGCTTCCACGCGCTCAAAGCGGCTAACGCCGATCTTTTCGCCGATGGAGGCCAGCTTGTCGTTGATCAGGTCGGCTACTTTGGCACCGTTTACGGTTACTTCGTTCAGCTCTTCGGCGCTTTTCACGTCGTTGGCAACGGCAGCGTCGGCGATGCTTTGGGCGAAGGCTACGAAGTCGGCGTTCTTGGAAACGAAGTCGGTTTCGCAGCTGATGGTAACGATAAAGCCGGTTTTGTTGTCGGCAGTGGTTTTCGCGATCACCACGCCTTCTTTGGCTTCGCGGTCGCTGCGTTTGGCCGCTACTTTCTGGCCTTGCTTGCGCAGCCAGTCGATGGCAGCTTCAAAGTCACCACCGGTTTCGGTCAGTGCCTTGCGGCAATCCATCATGCCGGCGCCGGTAGCCTGGCGCAGTTTATTGATATCCTGTGCTGTGATTTGTGCAGTAGACATAGTAAAAAGATTTGAAGTTGTTTATGCGATAAAACGCTGCTTCCGGGGGGAAGCAGCGTTCTGAAGATTGTTGATAGAATTGAAAGCTTAGCGTCCACCCGGTCTGCGGGCGCCGCCGCCACCGCCGCCGGGACGGTTGCCCTGGCCACCGCTGCGACCACGGCCGCCACCTTGCTGGCCACCTTGACCGGCACCGCCACGGCCACCGCCGCCACGGTTCAGTCCGCCGCCCTGGCCACCACGGCCACCGCGGCCACGACCGGCTTCAGCTTGTGCTTCGGCTTCCAGGCGTGCTGCTCTTTTTTCGTTTTCCAGGTCCTGGGCTGCTTCATCACCTTCGTCTTCTTTGGCAGCCTGGCGCTCGGCCAGACCTTCCGCGATGGCGGCAGTGATGTAGTTGGTAACGATCGCAATGGATTTGGTAGCGTCGTCGTTGGCCGGGATCGCGAAGTCAACTTTGTTGGGATCGCAGTTGGTATCCACTACGCCGAAGGTAGTGATGCCCAGGCGCTTGGATTCCGCCAGGGCGATATGCTCATGGCCGATGTCCACGATGAACAGGGCAGCGGGAACACGACCCAGTTGCGCGATACCGCCCAGAACTTTTTCCATCTTTTCTTTATCGCGGCTCAGCGTCAGGCGCTCTTTCTTGGTAATGGAGTCGAACGTGCCGTCGGTCAGCATTTTCTCGATGCTCTGCATTTTCTTCACGCTCTTGCGAACGGTGTTGAAGTTGGTGAGCATGCCACCCAGCCAACGCTCGGTAACGTAGGGCATGTTCACGCGCTGAGCACACTCGGTAACGATGTCCTTAGCTTGTTTCTTGGTACCTACGAACAGGATCTTCTTACCGCTGCGGGCGATTTGCTTCAGAGCGGCAGCAGCTTCCTGCAGGCTTTCGGTGGTCTTGTTCAGGTCGATGATGTGAATGCCTTTCTTCTCAGCGAAGATGTAGGGCAACATCTTGGGGTTCCACTTCTTCTTCAGGTGACCAAAGTGTACACCTGCTTCGAGGAGTTGTTGTTGAAGGGAAGTATTTTGTTCCATGTGGATGTAAATAATTTGATGAAGGATAAATTAGCGTTTGGAGAACTGGTAGCTTCTGCGGGCTTTCTTCTTACCGAACTTCTTACGTTCAACCGAACGCGGGTCGCGTTTCAGCAGGCCGGCAGCTTTCAGCGCCGGGCGGAATTCGGGGTTCAGTTCCACCAGCACGCGGGAAATACCCAGCATGGCGGCTTCAGCCTGACCTTTCAGACCACCACCGGTAGCGTTGATCTTGATGTCGTATTTGTCAACGGCTTCGATGGTTTTCAGCGGACGTTCCACCTGGTTTTGCAGGTAAACCAGCGGGAAGTATACTTTATAATCTTTATCGTTTACAGTGATGTTGCCTGTACCCCTGTTCAGGAATACCCTTGTTACCGCTTCTTTACGGCGACCAACACCATTTCTTTGTTTTTCCATTTATTAGAAAATTAGGAATTAAGGTTGAGGTTAGTTGTTAATTAGAACTTCAGTTCTTTGGGTTGTTGTGCCACGTGCGGGTGTTCGCTGCCGGTGTATACAAACAGTTTTTTGTACATCTGGCGGCCCAGGCGGTTTTTGGGGAGCATGCCTTTGATGGCTCTTTCGATAACTACTTCAGGACGACGCTTCAGCAGGTCTTTGGCTCTTTCTTCTTTACGGCCGCCGGGGTATCCGCTGTAACGGTCATAAAGTTTCTCTTCCATTTTGTTACCGGTGAAGACCACTTTGTCACAGTTGGTAACGATTACAAAATCGCCACAGTCAACGTGAGGGGTGTAGTATGCTTTGTTCTTGCCACGCAGGATAGCGGCAATACGCGCACACATACGACCCACGGTTTGATTGGTACCGTCTACAACATACCAGTTGCGCTGAACGGTAGCCGCATTCGCATGCTTGGTTGTAAAATGTAAATGACTCATAATAAAAAATGTTTATGTCACCGCCATCCCGGTGACTATTTAAAATTTGGAGCGCAAAGATAGGGAGAGGAATTGTGGATAACTTGATTTTTAGCCGATAAATTTTTTACCGACTTTCATAAACGATTGATTTTCAATAAATATTTTGACAGCTTTTAAATATTGTTAACAAGCAGCCACGGCAAAAAACGCCCGATAGGTCCCCCGACACCCGGCCGGAAGGATTTTTTCACCGGCCGGCCCCGCCCAATACCCTAATTCCCAATTAACCAATTCCCATTACTTTTACGGGCATGGCACCCGAAAAACTCCCGCAACTGAATGAGCAGACCCTGGCTTTGCTGAAGAAGGCACAGGCCGGCAAGATCTCCTTTGGCGATACCGACACCCTCCGCGACGTGCTGCGGTTCCACGAGTACCGCTATTATATTCAAAACGATCCCCTCATTTCCGATACCGAGTACGACACCCTGTTCAAGGCCCTCGAAAAGCTGGAAACCGAAAACCCCGACCTGGTGGTGCCCGACTCGCCCACCCAGCGCGTGGCCAAAGGGCTCACCAAGGACTTCCCCACGGTGCAGCACCTGGTGCCCATGCTGTCGCTCGACAACTCGTACAACAGCGAGGACCTGCTGGACTTCGACCGCCGGGCGCGGGAAGGCGCCAAAGTGGACGAGATCGAGTACTGCGTGGAGCCCAAGTTCGACGGCGCCAGCATGTCGCTGGTGTACGAAAACGACCGGCTGGCCCGCGGCGCTACCCGCGGCAACGGCGTGCACGGCGACGACATCACCCCCAACATCAAGCAGATCCGGACCATCCCGCTTTCCGCCCGCTTTTCGGACTACGGCCTGGACAGCGTGGAGATCCGCGGCGAGGTGCTGATGAGCAAGGAGAACTTCAAGCAATTCAACGAGCAGCTGACCGCCCAGGGCGTGCCGCCCCTGGCCAATCCCCGCAATGCCGCCGCCGGCACCCTGCGCATCAAGGACCCCCTGGAGGTGCGCCGCCGCAAGCTGGAGGCCTTTACCTACCAGATCAGCCATTACACCCTGTCGGGCAACAAGGCCAACGAGCCCGAAACCCATTCGGAAGCCCTCGAGCTGCTTTGGAAGCTCGGCTTCAGAAGCCCCAAAAAGGAAATGAAGGTGCTCAAGGGCATCCAGGCCGTGATCGATTATTGCAACGCCTTCGAGGCCAAACGCGACGACCTGCCCTACGAGATCGACGGCATGGTGATCAAGGTCAACAATTTTGAGCTGCACGACCGCCTGGGCATGACCACCCACCACCCCCGCTGGGCCATTGCCTACAAGTTCGCCGCCCGCCAGGCCACCAGCACCTTATTAAATGTGGAGTTCCAGGTAGGCCGTACCGGTTCCATTACGCCGGTGGCCAAGATCGAGCCCGTGCACATCGGCGGCGTCACGGTAGCCTCCGTTTCACTGTTCAACGAGGACGTGATCCGCGAAAAGGACATCCGCATCGGCGACCGGGTGCTGGTGGAGCGGGCCGGCGACGTGATCCCCTACATCGTCAAATCGCTGCACGACGTGCGCCACGGTAACGAACGTCCCATAACCTTCCCCACGCACTGCCCGGCCTGCGGCGACGAATTGTACCGGGCCGAGGAAGAAGCCGCCTGGCGCTGCACCAATATTAACTGTTCCGCACAGGTGCTGGAGCGCCTGATGCACTTCGCCTCCAAGGACGCCATGGACATTCGCGGCCTGGGCGAGGCCAACATCCGCAAGTTTTACGAACTGGGCCTGCTCCAAACCGTTCCCCAGGTGTACGAGCTGGATTATAACGCTATTGCACAGTTGGAGGGCTTCGGAAAGAAATCCATCACCAACCTGCAGGCCGCCATCGACAAGTCGCGGCAGCAGCCGCTGCACCGCCTGATCTTTGCCCTGGGCATCCGCTATGTGGGCGAAACCATGGCCAAAGTGCTGGCCCATGCCGTCAACCACATACTTGAGCTGCAAAACTTTGACGAAGAATCTCTACAAAGTTTGGAAGATGTAGGACCGAAAGTGGCCGGAAGCGTCGTGCAGTTTTTCAAAAACGACGATAATATCCGGATGCTGCAGGAGCTGGAGGAAAAAGGTGTTTCGCTGGTGAATACCGAAAAGCAGTACGCCACCGGCGGCAACCTGCAGGACCTGACCTTCCTGTTTACCGGCACCCTGGAAAAGCTGAAGCGCAGCGAGGCGGAAGAACTGGTGGAAAAGAATGGCGGAAAGATCGTTTCCGGCGTCAGCAGCAAGCTGAATTACCTGGTAGTAGGCGCAGATGCGGGCAGCAAGCTGGAAAAAGCAAAGAAAATTGCCGGCATCAAGATCATTTCGGAAGACGATTTTTTGAAGATCGTCGCTACGCCCTCTTAAAAAATTTCGGCTTATTCCTTCCCAACAGGGGCGCTGCAGCATGCCTGCAGCGCCCCTGTTTCGTTATCATCCATGAGTTTCAATGAGTTTTGGAAGCGCTGTAGCGGGCTTTCACGCGATTAGGCACGAATTTTACGGCTGTATCAGGTAGAACATGTACCCAAAAGCTTTCGATTGCTTTTAAAAATGAAGTGGATGCCATGATCAAAAAATTAACAGGTGAAGTATGGAAACCGCTGCAGTTTAGCGGCAGCAAGGGCCTGCGTAACCGATATGCTGCATCATCGTTGGGCCGTATAGCCAGTTACAAGGAAGATATCCTGGGCGACGGGAAACTGTTGCAGGGTTCGTTAACCACCGGTTACCGGACGCTGAACCTGCACCGGCCCGGCAACAAAGGGACGATCTATATCCATCGCGAACTGGCCAAGCTGTTTTCAACCCGGCCCTCGCCACGGCACAAGTATGTGATCCACAAGAATCACAACAAGCTCGACAACAACATCAAGAACCTGAAGTGGGCTACCCTGGACGAAATGATTGAGCACCAGCAACACAGTCCGGCTAAAATTGCGTACAAGAAACGCCAGGCCAACCGCGAGGTGGGCCTGAAGCTGACCATTGGCCAGGTGCGCAAGATCAAAGACACGCTGAACAACAAGAACAGGCGGCTCACCATTAAACAACTTGCCGATAAGTATAATGTCAGCGAAATGACCATGTACCGCATTAAAAGCGGTGAAAACTGGGCAAGAGTTTAAAAGGTTTGTCGTTTGTCGTTTGTAGTTGTCGTGGAAATTGAAAGGCGTTTGCTGAAAAGTGAATGCCTTTTTTGTTGGACAATGGTCCACAAACAGGAGAACTTAGGAACTCAGGAACATAGAAACTCAGGAACTAACTCGTAAACCCGTAAACTTGTAAACTCGTAAACTAAGTTTAGATGCTTGAACCCCAAACCCTGCGTTTTCTCTCCGATCTGAAGGAAAATAACCACCGGAACTGGTTTGAAGCCAACCGGGCCCGGTACGAAGCTGCCAAGATCGACTTCCAGAATTTCATCCAGCTGGTCATCGACGATGTGCAGCGGACCGATACCACCATCACCGGCCTGACCGCCCGTGACTGCACGTTCCGCATTAACCGCGACGTGCGCTTTTCCAAGGACAAATCACCCTACAAGACCAACTTCGGCGCCAGCATCAAGCGGGGCGGACGCAAGTCGCCTTTTGCCGGCTACTATTTTCATTGCGAGCCCGGCAGCAGCTTTGTCGGCGGCGGCCTGTGGATGCCCGACAACGCGGCCCTGAAAAAAATGCGGCAGGAGATCGACTACTGCGGCGACGAGTTCTCCGCCCTGCTGCAGGAAAAAAAGTTCCGCTCCGTTTACGGCAACCTGTTCCGGAGCCCGGACATTTCCTTGGCCACGGCGCCCAAAGGGTACGAAAAAGACCATCCCGCCATTGACTACCTGAAGCTCAAAAGCTTTATTGCCGAAGCACATGTGCCCGACGCGGAGCTCACCACCGCCGGCCTGCACAAAAAGACCGTGACCGCCTTTACCGCCCTGATGCCGCTGCTGCAGTTCATCAACCGCACGGTAGGAGGGGAGGACGAATCCTAAATGAAAGAGGCTGTCTCAAAAGCAATTTTTGAGGCAGCCTCTTTTTTTATTAAGCCATATAGGGGCTATTGTATTTTGAAG
>NZ_JBBBEI010000057.1:0-9481 GCF_037132455.1 Huijunlia imazamoxiresistens
ACGGCCTCGAACCTGCGCGGCGGCATGGAGCTGACCCTTTCGTACAAAAGCTTTCTGAACATCCGCAACTCCTCGCTGGAAAAAACAAGGTGCCCCAGGTTCTAAAAAAATATTTGTATATACAACTAAAATCCTATTACCTTTGTGCCGCAGATGAAAGTTACCGACAGCAAATATGGCCAATGCCTCTACTTTACCTCCGCCGCCCTGGCGCGGAAGGTGGAAAAGCTGGCCCTGGACAGCTGGAAGGAAGTGGACCTGCCCCCCAGCATCGCCTACCTGTTGATGGCCGTGCTGGAGGAACCCGGCATCCAGCCTTCGGCCCTGGCGGCGGAGCTGCACCTGCAACCCAGCACCATCACGCGGTTGATCCAGAAGCTCGAAGAAAAAAAGCTGGCCGTCCGCACCTCCGAAGGCAAGATCACCCATGTCTATCCTACGCCTAAGGCGAAGGAATTGCTGCCCCGCATGAAGGTGTGCCTGCAGCGTTTTTACCAGCAGTACATCCAGCTGCTGGGCGAGGAGGAAAGCGGGCGCCTGGTGCAGGATATGGGCCGGCTGGCCGATAAATTAGGATCGTAAATTTTTTTACCCCAATACTTGTATATACAAATATAATTTAAAACAAAAAGTATGAAGTACGTGATCACCGGCGGAGCCGGCAACATTTCCAAACCCCTGGCAGCCACCTTACTGGCTGCCGGTCATGAAGTAACGGTAATCGGCAGAAGCGCCGAAAACCTGGCCTCCCTGGTGGCCCTGGGCGCCCGGGCAGCCATCGGCACGGTGGAAGACGCCGCCTTCCTGGCGCAGGCGTTCGCCGGCGCCGATGCCGTGTACACCATGGTGCCGCCCCAGTACGCGGCCCTCGGCCTGGACGACTACCAGCAGGTGGGCGCCCGCTATGCCGAAGCCATCCGGGTCAACCACATTCGTTACGTAGTAAACCTCAGCAGTGTTGGCGCCCACCTGCCGGCGGGCGTCGGCCCGGTCAGCGGCCTGTACCGGGTGGAACAGGAGCTCAATAAATTGAGCGATACCCACGTGCTGCACCTGCGCCCCGGCTTTTTCTATAGCAACTTCTTCGGCAACATCGGCATGATCAAGGGCCTGGACCTCATTGGCGGCAACTACGGCGACAGCAACGCCCGCATGGTCCTGTCGCACCCGGCCGATATTGCCGCCGCCGCCGCCCGGGAACTGACGGAGCTTTCCTTCCGCGGCCAATCGGTACGCTACCTGGCCAGTGACGAGCGGACAACCGGCGACGTAGCCCGGGTGCTGGGCGCCGCCGTAGGCAAACCCGCCCTGCCCTGGGTGGCGTTTACCGATGAGCAGGCCCAGGGTGGCCTGGCACAGGCGGGCCTGCCCCCAACCATGGTCGATAAATACGTGGAGATGGGCCAGGCCATCCGGACCGGCATCATGTGGGAGGACTTCCTGCAACAGCGCCCGCAGCAATTTGGCGCTACCCGCCTGGAAGACTTTGCCCCGGCCTTTGCCGCCGCCTACGGGGCCGGTTAAGGATGGGCTTTAAGAAAAAAATGAGGAGCGCCGGCGGGGAACAGCAATGCCCCGCCGGCCTTTTATTGCCGGGCCGGAAACCGGCGAAACCCGCAACGGATGGGCTTTTGGGCCGATGGTGACCGGTCGGTCCCGGTAACGGATGTACGTATTTTTACGAATCCGGCGCCCATCATTATTTTTTTATTCTTTCACTTCCCGGTAGCGTTCATTTGGTTATGAAGGAGAACCTTTTTGTCCCCGGCAGACCCCTTTGTTTTTTAATGGTAATTTAATAACTTCAGTTTTCCACCACCTGCTACCCGCTGTCTTACCCTCCTCCGTGTGACGGAGCCGTACCTGCTGCCCGCACCCCGGAAACCCCTGCACTTATCCCCTCATTTACCCGTTGAAACCAACTCAGGCGCACCATTCAGTTGCATCCGGAAAGAAAAAACAGGCTGTTGTTCCGGGGCTTGCCGCTACCGGGGATCTTTTCTGCCCGTTGGGCTGTGGTTTTTCCTGCCGGATTCCTGTGGGCTTAAGCGGATCCTGCCCTGCCGGGTTGCGGCGCTGGTTTCCGGAAGCACCTTAACCAACATAATAAAAAGAAAAACCGATGATGACACCTTTACAAATGCTACCCATTGCAGGACCCGGATCCCTGCCCGAAACCTTTCTCATCCGGCTGGCCATCAACATGCTGTCGGCCTTTTTCCTGATCCGCTACATTTATTATCCCCTCTACAAGAACCGGGAGAACGTGTTCCTGTTCTCGATCTTCAACCTGCTCATTTTCATCATCAGCTACCTGCTGAATTCCGTGGATATCGGCATGGGCTCCGCCTTCGGCCTGTTCGCGGTCTTTTCGATCCTGCAGTACCGCACCGTGAAGATCTCCACCAAGGACATGACCTACATCCTCCTGCTCATATCGCTGGGGTTGATCCATGCGGTCAGCATGGCCCACTGGGGCGTGCTTAGCCTGATCAGCCTGTTCCTGCTGGCCACGACCTATTTCCTGGAAAGCGGCACACTGCTGAAAAAGGAGGCCGCCCAGACCATCGTATACAAGAACCTGAAACTGATACGGCCCGAGGAGCGCAAAAACCTGCAGGCCGACCTGGAAGCCCGTCTTGGGGTAAAGATCACCGTTATATCGGTACGCGAAGTGGATTTCGAAAAGGAAAGCGCCCTGATCAACATCTGCTATTCGGTAGGTGCCGACGGCCAGGCGGTGAAAAAGGGCCCGGACGACCCTTTGAAGGAGCGCAATGGAAGCCCGGCCGTCAGCGGCATGCACCTGTCGGAAATACCGCTGGCTACCCTCAACGGGCATGGCTATCGCACACTCTTCATCAAGGCAAAAAGCAAGAACAAGGAACGGAGAGGGGAGAACGGCGAGGATCCGGCCCCGATGCCGCCGGCCAAGAAAAGAAGAAAAAAACAGTTCGCCTGCTTCTCCATATCTCGGCCCGTCAGTGAGTAGCGTTATTGCGGGCGGATGAATGTAACTGCGCCTTTTTTACGATCCTTTATCCTCCATCGCTTATGAAGATCGTCCGTTTTCTTTCCCGCACCACCGGTTGGTGCCTGTGGTGCCTGCTCCTTTCCGGCTGCAGCCGGCAGCAGGAGGCCGGCCCCCCCTTTGCCTACGACCTCAGCCAGCCGGCGCTGGTCAAAAGCCTGCCGGCCGAGCTCAAGGAGATCAGCGCCCTGGCGGTGAACCACCGCCAGGAGATCGTTTGCGTGCAGGACGAAAAGGGCAGCGTGTACGTGTACGACCTCGACCGGAATGCCATAATGGACCGCATCGAGTTCGGCAAAGACCAGGATTACGAGGGCATCAGCCTGGACGGCTCCACCCTCTATATCCTCAAAAGCACCGGCAATATCTTCGAGGTGCACCACGCCCGCACCGGCCGGCAGCAAACCATCGAATACCAAACCTTCCTGAAGCGGGAGAACGATACCGAAGGCCTTTGTTACGACCCTAAGGGCGGGCGGCTGCTGGTTTCCTGCAAGGGGTCGCCGGACTATAAAAAGCGGTCCTTCCCCGCCGGTTCCAAGGCGATCTATTATTTCGACCTGCAACGGAAAAAGTTCGGGGCCGACCCCGCCTTCGTGCTGCGGACCGATTCGGTCCGCAGCTATATGCAGCGCCATTTTTCCGGGCTGCAGCGCGACATGGTAAAGGTCGAAAAAGAACTGTTCGCCCCCTCCGAGATCGCCCTGAACCCCGTGGACGGCAACCTCTACGTGCTGTGTTCGGTGGGCCGCCTGCTCCTCGTCGTCGACGGGGAGGGAAGGGTGGTGTATGCGACGCCCCTGGGCCCGAAGTATTTTCCCCATCCCGAAGGGATCGCCTTTTATGCCAACGGGGATATGCTGATCTCCAACGAGGGCAACCATAAGCGGCCCGCGAATATTCTGAAGTTCCCGTACCACCGGCCCAAGAGCTGAGGCCTTTTGCTAACCGCATACCTTATCCTAAATCTATTGCCATGTACCGGATTCCTGTTTGCCCCCCGGGGTTGCTTTTGTGGTGGAGCCTGCTGGCTGCCGCACTCCTTTTTCCTGCTCCTGCGCGCGCGCAGAAAGGGTTGCTGACGGTATCGGGCACGGTGGTGGACGGCGTATCGGGAAAACCCGTGGAGTTTGCCACCGTGGCCCTGCTGCGTCCCGCCGACAGCAGCGTGCTGCAGACCACGGTAACGGACAAGGGCGGAGCGTTCTTCCTGGAGCAGGTGCCCGTGGCCGATTTCCTGCTGCGCTGTACTTTTATCGGTTATGAGCCCGCGGCCAGCCGTTATTCCCCCGTTCCCGGCCAGCCGGCGCTGGCGGCGGGGAAGCTGCAGATCCGGCCGGAAGCCACCACCATGGCCGGGGTGACGGTACAGTCCGCCAAGGCGCCCCTGCTGGCGGCCATCGATCGGAAGGTCTACAACGTAGGCAGCGACCTGATGGCGCAGACCGGCAGCGCCACCGACGTGCTGCGCAACATCCCTTCCCTGGAGGTGGACCTCGACGGGGGCATCAGCCTGCGGGGCGCCGGCGACCTGATGATCCTCATCAACGGGCGCACCTCCACGCTCACCGGCAAGTCGAAGACCGACCTGCTGCAAAGCCTTCCGGCCAACACCATCGAGCGGGTGGAGGTGATCACCAATCCTTCGGCCCAGTACCGCCCCGACGGCACGGGCGGCATCATCAATATTGTTTTGAAGAAAGAAACCAAGGGCGGGTGGAACGGCTCCGTCAACGGCAGCATCGGCAATGACGACCGCTACAACGGCGGCCTTGCCCTGGGCCATAAGGCGAAGCGCTGGAACCTGACCGCCAATTACTCGGTGCGGCAGGATACGCGGATCCGCCTCAGCAGTGCCGAACGGACGTATTTCGGCGAACAGGGGCCGGTGGACTATTACAACGACGAGTCGTTCCGCTCCACCTCCCGCCCCCTCAGCCACGTGCTGAATGCCGGGCTGGAATATACCCTGGGCAAGAAGGACCGGCTGGCGTTTTCCGACAACTACCTGCGGCGCCAGAACCTCATCCGCGACCGGCAGCTGCAGCAATTTTACAGCCCGGAAAAGGTGCTGGCCAGCGGCTACGAGCGGCTGCGGTACGACCCGGAGCAGAAGTCGGAACACAACGCCCTCCTTTCCTGGGAGCACCGGTTTTCCAAGGACGGCCACGAGCTGAAGGTGGCGGTGAACGAGTCGGTTTCCAGCGAACGGGAGGACAACCGCTATACCACGCACCACCTGCCGGCCGGCCGGCCGCCGGAAGGAGAGCGGCTGGGGCTGCGGGAAGAGGAACGGCAGCGCCAGCTGAGCGCGGATTATTCCCGCCCGCTTTCGAAAACCACGGTGCTGGATGCGGGTTACCTTAGCCTGTTTTCGCGCCAGGAGGCCGACTTCCAAAGCGAGCTGTATGACGAGGCTTCCCGTACCTACCTGCCCGACGCCAAGCGCACGAACCGCTTTTTGTACCGCGAGGCCAACCACGCCCTGTATGCCACCTGGCGCCAGCGCTTCAAAAAGTTCAGCTACAGCGGGGGCCTGCGTACGGAAGGGGTGTGGCGCCGGGGCAACCTGGTGACCCGGGATTCCCTTTTTGCCAACCACTACCTGAAGCTGTACCCGTCGCTGCACCTGGCCTGGGAGGCCCTGGGCGGATCGGTGCAGCTGAGTTACAGCAAGCGCATCAACCGGCCGGAGGGCAAGGACCTGAATCCTTTTCCCAAGTACCGCGACCCCCGCAACCTCGAGGCGGGCAACCCCGCGCTGCTGCCGGAGATCATCCATTCGGTGGAGCTGGGCTACAAATGGCAGAACGAGCAGGTAACCCTGGTGCCGGCCCTGTTTTACCGCAACCAGCGCAACGGGTTTACCGAGCTGGTGCGGCCCCTGAACGATTCGGTGCTGCTGACCACCTCCCAAAACCTCTCCACCGACCAGCATGCGGGCCTGGAGCTGGTAGCCACCGCCCGGGCGGGCAAGCGGGTGAGCACGGGCTTCAGCGCCACGTTTTTTTATAACCAGATCGATGCTTCAAAGCTGGGCTATAGCCGCAAAAAATCCATTTATACCATGAGCCTCGGCAGCAATACCACCGTTTCGGTGACCAAAACCACGCGGCTGCAGGTGTCGGCGAACTACCGTTCGGCCCGGCTCACCCCGCAGGGAAAAGTCTATCCCAATTTTGTGCTCAACACCGGCCTGCAGCAGGGGCTGTTCAAAAGCAAGCTGCTGGTGACGGCCACGGCCTCGGACCTGCTGCAGACGCTGCGGAAAAAGCTGGTGCTCCAAACGCCCTTTGTGCACCAGTCCACCACCTCCTGGCGCAACCGCCGCATCCTGTACCTGGGCGTACAGTACCGCTTTGGCCGGGCGGCCAAAAAAGCCACGGAGGAGAAATGGCGCTACGATGATAATTTTTAGGAGGGATTTGGTTGGCTTTACCGTTCTTTGTCCCGGCTGCAGCCGTAAACAAAGAACCCGCAAACCCTTTACGCCATGAGCATTGACCAAAAGCTGATCGAAGAGAAAGTAAAAGAATACCGCCTCCGGGTAGATCGGTACATCCAGGAGCTCGACGAGCTGACCAAGCAGATCGAGCAGGAAGCCGCTGCCGGGGAAATGACCCTGGAAGTGCGCGACCTGCTGCGGGAGTTCCACCGCAAAAAGATCGCCATGATGGAAGAAACGCTGCAGCATTACGAGGAGATCAAGGCGCTGGTGCCCGGGGAGCTGGACAATCCAGATGTCGCCCGCCAGGAAGCCGACATGCGGGCGGCCATCGAGGAGGAAAAGGAGGAACTGGCAAAATACCAGTAATCCCCTTTTGCCCGCTTTAAAGTTCCGGATACCTGTTTCCCTGCCATGAACAGCCGCTATCTAAAAATCCTTTTCAGCGGTGCGGTCTGCCTGTATACCGCACTGGTGTGCTTCAATAACCTGGTGGACTATCCTTCCAACTTTCAATTTGTCCGCAGGGTGGCCGGCATGGAGGATACCTTTTCCGTGGCAAGGAATGGCTGGCGGTCGGTGCATGCCCCCTGGCTGCACCACCTGCTCTTCGTGGGGATCATTTTATGGGAATGGGCCGTGGCGGTATTAACGGGAATAGGAGCAGTAAGCATGAGCCGGAAGCTCCGCTTGCCTGCAGCAGATTTTGAAAAAGCCAAAGGCGTTACGGCCCTGGGGCTGGCCCTGGGCGTGTTGCTGTGGTTTGTCGTTTTCATTGCCATTGGCGGGGAATGGTTCCTGATGTGGCAGTCCAAAAACTGGAATGCCCAGCCCACCGCGTTTATGCTTACCTGTTGTTTCCTGCTGTTCCTGGTTTTCCACCGGCAGCCCGACGCCTGACCGGGAAAACAGGCCCGTTTCCTTTATTTTTTACCTGCACTTCATTCGCCAAAACAGTGGCTATGCCATGATTTCCGGATCAAAGCCGTTTCGCCCTTTTTGCGGAAAGTGGAGGTGCAGCCGGTGAAGCACCTTCCAAAGCCAGCCGCAGGCAGAACAGCGACAGCAGCAGGGTGACCGGCGTAAAGACGGCCCGCTCGAAGCCGTTGAGGGAAAAGAGGTTGCCGAGGGTATTCAGGGCAAAAAGGCCCACCATGAGCCACAGGATTACGGTAATCACCTTAGCGGGTATGCGAACCGGCAGCCGGCCGGCCCGCACCGCCACCACGGCCAGCATCAGCAGGTTGAGCAGCAGGGAAACCGATTCCATTTGCAGCATCTCCTGGCGGTTCGTCAGTCGGCCGCCCCAGACGATGTCGAAGGGAATAACGCCCAGCAGCACCAGCAGGTGGAAGAGGCAGAAAAGTGAAAAGAGCACCAGCAGTCCGTTGCGGGCGAAGGATTCGGAGATCATCTTTTTCATGGGGGAAAGGTATCAACGGTTTTCCAAAATATGGTTCTTTTTACCGGCCTTCCCGAATGGATTGGAAGGAAAAGTTCAGGGCCGGCTGTTTGGCGTAAAAATACAGCTATACCGGTTTCCAACAGCCTGGGCGTATTGGGGTACGTCCGCCCCGACGGGTGGGTCAACAGGCAACCCGGTCTTTTTCAGCCATACTTGCGGGAGGTGCCGCCGCCTGCTTTTGTCCCAGCAGACTATGCAGTACCATGCCGGCAATCACCAGTGCCATGCCTAGGAGGGAAATGGGACCCGGCAGGGGAGCGCCCAGGAGCAGCATTTCGCCCAGCAGGGCAAACAGCACTTCGCCGGACTGCGTGGCCTCTACCGAGGCCAGCAGCTGCTGGTCGTGGCGGGCCAGGTCGGTAGCCCTGAAGAACAGCGAGGTGGCGATCACCCCCGAGGCCAGGGCCACTAGCAGGGACTGTTGGGCCTGCCCGGCGGAAGGCGTGAGGCCGGCGGCCAGTCCGCCTGCGGCCACCAGCAGCCAGAAGGGCAGGCTGGCCAGGGTCATGCCCAGCGTGCGCTGGAAGGCATCGAGCTGGCCGCCGGCGACCTTCATCATCATGCGGTTGCCCAGCGGGTAGGCGAGGGCGCCTACCAGCACGGGCAGGGTGCCGGAGAGCATTTCGAAAAAAGTCAGCCTCCCGGCCTGGCCGGCCTGCAAGAGTGCCACCCCCGCCAGGATAACGAGCGAAAAGAGCAGCGCCTTGGGGGAGATAAACCGTTGGCCGCTCCGGATCGGTTTGGGCTCGAGCAAAGGGGCCACCAGCATGCCGCAGATGATGGTCACCTGCCAGGTGCCGGCCACCAGCCAGGAAGGACCGTAGGCGGCGGCAAAGGTCAGGGGGGCATAGAACAGGCCGAAGGCCACGGTGCTCCACAGCAGCCATTTGCCCGGGGCCTGCCGCATCACTGCCAGCAGGGGCCGCAACTTTTTCCGGCCGGCCACCAGCACCAGCAGGAAGGGCACCATGAAGAAATAGCGCAGGGAGGAGCTCCACACCCAGCTGCCGCCCGAAAGCGCCATGAACCGGTTGAGCATAAAAGTCAGCGCAAAAAACAGCGAGGAGATGATACTCAGGCTGATGGCCGCGGTCCTTTCCGTTTTCATCATGGAGCAAAAGTACACTTCCTGCTACGGCTGCCACCGCTGCAGGAGGGGAATACCCTTTTTAAGAAAGCCTTAAAACCGACTAAGCGTAATTACCGGGTGGGGGATTTGCCGGTTTGGGCGTCGAAAGCTGAACCTGTTTTTCCGCTGTTTTACCCGGGACAATGCCCTTCCGGCCGAAAGAAAAAAGAAAGCGCCGGGAGCCGGGCTACCTTTATGTCATCCAACGATCCCATATCCGGAAAACAATCGTGAATGGCCCGTTTTTGATCCACCTGTCCTATTGAAAACTGAAAGCAAATCCAATCCTGAAAAGCCGGGGCAGCTTTACCAACGACCAACCAGAATGCCTTTAAAGAGGCTGTCTCAAAAGCAATTTTTGAGGCAGCCTCTTTTTTTATTAAGCCATATAGGGGCTATTGTATTTTGAAG
>NZ_JBBBEI010000058.1:0-8283 GCF_037132455.1 Huijunlia imazamoxiresistens
GGAGGCCAGGAGCTGAAGCTGGAGGGTGAAACCCCGGTTCAGGCAGGCTCTTTTACGGCCGGTGCGGACTGGAAGGAGGTAAGCTTTTCCAAAACCGTGGAAGGCCGTTACCTGTGCCTGGAAGCGCTGAACAGCCAGCAGCCGGGTGACCCCCTGAGCACGGTAGCGGAGCTGGAACTGACGGGCGCTGATGGTAGGGCCCTGCCCACCACGAAGTGGCAGGTCGTGTACGCCAGCAGCGAAGAGGTGACCTCGGCCAACCACAGCGCCGACAAGCTGTACGACCTGCAGGAATCCACCTTCTGGCAAAGCCAGTCGGTAGGAGCGAAGCCACAGCATCCCCACCAGGTAGTGATCGACCTGGGCGAGGTGCGATCCATCAGGGGCTTCCGCTACCTGCCCCGGTCGGACAAGCGCAGCGAGGGCATGCTTAAGGACTACAAGCTGTATTTCAAAACCAGCCCCTTTAAGTTTTAAGAACATCAGCAGTGAACACTTACTTATAGCCCGCCGGTCTCCGGCGGGCTTTTTGTTTGACAAAAAGCCTTTCCCGTTCCTGAGGGATGCCGCTCCCTTCTTCCAAGCCGGTGAAATAGTCCCCTTGGCGGAAAAAGAAGGGGTAAAACACGAAAAACCCTCCTTTTTAGCCGAAAAACCCTCCATCCGTGCCCCCGGACCACGGTACTTTAGCCGCCTCTCCCGGGAACACAACCCGTAACGCTTGATAAAAAATGCTTGTATATGATGAATGCCCCGCTTTCTTCGTCTCCTATTTTCTGTTCACTTATAAACACAATACAATGAACCATTGCTTGCAAACCGGTAAGTACCCGCCTTGCCCGGAGGTTTTTGGCAAAAACCTGACTAAGCGGTACCCGCTCCTGTTGCTCCTGTTTCTTTCGCTCCTTTCCCTGCCGGCCCTGGCCCAGCAAACCGTGACCGGCCGCGTCACGGGCGGCGATAGCGCCCTGTCCGGTGTGACCGTACAGGTAAAAGGAACCGCCACCGCCACCCAGACCCGGGAAGATGGCTCCTTCTCCATCAACGCCCCGGCCGATGCCACCCTGGTATTCAGCTCGGTGGGTTTTCAAAATAAAGAGGTAAAGGTGGGCAACCAGTCCAGCCTGACCGTAACGCTGGCGGCCGGCGCCAACCAGATGAACGAAGTCGTGGTGGTAGGCTACAGCACCCAGAAAAAGGCCACCCTCACCGGCTCGGTTTCCGAAGTGAAGGGCGCCGACCTGGTGAAAAGCCCCCAGCCCAACTTGTCCAACTCCTTTGCCGGCCGCTTTTCCGGCGTGATCATCAACAACCGCAGCGGCGAGCCCGGCTACGATGCCTCCAGTATCTCCATCAGGGGCCTGGCCACTACCGGCAACAACGACGTGCTGGTAGTAGTAGACGGCATCCCCGGCCAGATCGGCGGACTGGACCGCCTGGATCCCAATGACGTGGAAAGCGTGACCGTGCTGAAGGACGCCTCCGCCGCCATCTACGGCAACCGGGCCGCCAACGGCGTTATCCTGGTGACCACCAAACGCGGCAAAACGGGCAAGCCTTCCATCAACTACAGCTTCAACCAGGGCTTCAGCTCGCCAACCCGCCTGCCCAAAATGGCGGACGCGGCCACCTATGCCCGCATCATGAACGAGATCAACTACTATGCTTCCCCCGCCAACGGCCTCAACCAGGCCTATACCGAGGAGCAGATCCAAAAGTTCAGCAACGGCTCCGACCCCCTGAATTATCCCAATACCGACTGGACGGACGCGGTGCTGAAGAAAACGGCCCTGCAAAACCGCCAGAACCTGTCGGTCAACGGCGGTACGGAAAACGTCAAATACTTCCTGTCGCTGGGAACCGTTTCCCAGGACGCCCTTTATAAGAAAGGCATTACCGAATACAAGCAGTATAACTTCCGCTCCAACGTGGACGCCACCATCACCAAGCGCCTGAAGGCCAGCCTCTCCCTGTCGGGCCGCCAGGAGAACCGCCTGTTCCCGGCCTCCGGGGCCGGCGACATCTTCCGCTCCATTTACCGGGCAAAGCCGATCGTGGCGCCTTACTACCCCAACGGCCTGCCCACCACCGGCATCGAGAACAGCAACCCGGCAGTGCTGGTGACCGATGCCGGCGGCACGGTACGCAACCCCTCGCAGGTGTTCAACGGCATCCTGAAGGGCAGCTATGCCATCCCCGGCCTGGAAGGCCTGTCCGTGGACGGCTTTTATTCGGTGGACGTGCTGCACAATTTTTCCAAAAGGTTCTATACCCCGTACAACCTGTATAGCTACGACGCGGCCACCAACACCTATAAAAACGTGGTCACGGGCGGTTCGGCCGGCAAAGCCACCCTCACCCAGGCCCAGGAAAACCGCAGCCTGGTCACCTCCAACGTGAAGCTGAACTACGTACGCCAGCTGGGCAGCCACAACATCAACGCCTTTGTGGGCTACGAGCAGAGCACGACGCACTCGGAAACCTTCGACGCTACCCGCCTGAACTACCCGACGACGCAAACTCCCGAGCTGTCGCAGGGCGGCACGGCCGCTACCGACCGGAATAACACGGGAAGCAGCTACAACTTTACCCGCAGGAGCATCATCAGCCGCATCGCCTACAACTATGCCGAAAAGTACCTGCTGGAAGGCCAGCTGCGGGCAGACGGCTCCTCCACCTTTGCGCCCGGCAACCAGTGGGGCTACTTCCCCTCGGTTTCCGCCGGCTACCGCATCTCCAAGGAAGACTGGTTCGACAACAACGTGGTCAACGACCTGAAGCTGCGGGCCTCTTACGGTACCCTCGGCAACGACAACGTCGGCCTGTTCCAGTACTTTCAGAACTATTCCATCCGGGGCAACTATGTGCTGGCCACTACGAACGGTAACAGCATCGTGCCGGGCATCGACCTGATCAAGCTGGCCAACCCCGCCATTACCTGGGAGGTGGCCAAAAAGCTGGACGTGGGCCTGAACGCCTCCTTCCTGAAGGCGTTCAACCTGGAATTCATCTACTTCCAGCAGAAACGCTCCGATATCCTGGCCACCCGCAACGCATCGCTGCCGGCCACCTCGGGCATCGTGAACCCCTACGGCTCCGACCCCCTGGTGCCTTCCGAAAATATCGGCAAGGTCAACAGCAACGGGATCGAAGCCACCCTGGGCTACAACCACAGCGGCTCCTTCAACTGGGGCGCCTCGGGCAACTTCACCTATGCCAAAAACGAGATCGTCTTTATCGACGAAGCTTCCGCTACCCTGGCCCACCAGCGCCAGACCGGCGGCCCGCTGAATACCTACCTGCTGTACAAGGCCATCGGCATCTACCGCACGCAGGAAGACCTGAACAAGTACCCCCGCGTGGCGGGCGCCCAGCTGGGCGACCTGATCTACGAGGACTATAACGGCGACGGCAAGATCACCGCCGACGACCAGGTGCGGACCGACCTGGGCAATATCCCCCAGATCACCTATGGCGCCAACCTCTATGCCGGCTACCGGAATTTCGACCTGTCGATGGTGCTGGCAGGCCAGGCCAAGGTGCGGCAGTACGTGCTGCCCGAAGCCGGCAGCGTGGGCAACTTCTACAGCAGCTGGGCCGACAACCGCTGGAGCCCGACCAACACCGGCGGCACCTTCCCCCGCGTGTCGGACCGTGCCTCCAACGCCATCAGCGGCGGCGCTTTCCGCAATACCTTCTGGCTGAACGATGCCTCCTTCCTGCGCCTGAAAAACCTGGAGCTGGGCTACAGCCTCGCCTCCGGCCTGCTAAAGAAGGTCAATATCGCCGGCGTACGGGTGTATGCCAGCGCCTTCAACCTGTTTACCCTGTCGAAAGTAAAAGACTACGACCCCGAAGGAAGCAGCGAAAGCGGCCAGTTTTACCCGCAAATGCGCATTATCAACCTGGGCGCCAACATTAAGTTTTAAACCGGCAACATCATGAAATTCAACATCAATAAGCAACGCAATATCCTGATCGCCGCCCTGCTGGCGCTTTCAGCCTGTAAGAAGGACCTTTTGGAGATCACCCCCACCGACCGCATTTCGGAGGTGGCCCTGTTAAATGATTCCACCCTTTTTCAGAACTACGTCATCAACCGCTACATGGGCGTACGCCTGGCCAACAAGGAAGGGGAGGGGACGCCTCCCGGTTTCGGCCGCGGGTTCGAGTATGCCCTCTGGAGCTCCCTGACCGACGAGTCGATCTACAACAACGACGACGATACCTGGCTGATCCAGCGCGGCCAGCTGGCACCGGAAAATACCGGCATCGCCGGCACCTTCTGGGGCAGAAGCTACCGCAGCATCCGGGAGGTGAACTTCGCCCTCGCCCACATCGCCGAAGTGTCCATGAGCGCCGGCCTGCGGGAGCGGCTGACCGCCGAGCTGAAGTTTATCCGGGCGTTTCGCTACCACGACCTGATCCGCAACTACGGGGGCGTGGTGCTGGTGGGCGACGCCGTGGGCGAACTGACCGACGACCTGGCCGACCCCAAGCTGTTCCAACGCTCCTCTATTAAGGAAAGCATTGACTACGCAGTGGCCCAATTGAATGAAGCGGCCGCGGCCCTTCCCGCCAACAACGACAACAGCTGGGCCCTGGGCCGGGCCACGAAGGGCGCCGCCCTGGCCCTGAAATCGCGGCTGCTGCTGTACGCCGCCAGCCCGCTTTATAGTGCCGGTACCTGGGCCGATGCGGCCGCCGCCGCCAAAGCGGTGATGGACCTGAACAAGTACAGCCTGTTCCAGGGCGGCTACCGCGAGCTGTTCCTGACCGACCAGAACCCCGAGGCCATCTTTGAGCGCCTGTACACCTACGGCGCCCCCCACGTGCGGACGGAGATCGCCAACGGTCCCAACGGCTATAACGGCTGGGGCGGCAACGTGCCCCTGCAAAACCTGGTGGACGACTACCGGATGGCCAACGGCAAGGCGATCACCGATCCCACTTCCGGCTACAACCCGCAGGATCCCTATGCCAACCGCGATCCGAGGTTCTATGCTACCATCCTGTACAACGGCGCCCCCTACCGCAACAGCACGGTGCAGACCTTCCGGCCCGGCGGTAAGGACAGCCCCGACGGACCGTCCAACTGGAACTCTTCCAAGACCGGCTATTACCTGCGCAAGTTCATGGACGACACCAACCCCATCGACAACCCCTGGGAAGTGGCGGGACGCCAGCCCTGGTTCTATATCCGTTACGCGGAGATTCTGCTGAACTACGCCGAAGCCCAGAACGAGGCCGTGGGCCCCGATGCTACCGTATATGCGGCCATTAACAGCATCCGCCGGCGCCCCTCGGTGAACATGCCCGACGTGCCGGTAGGCCTGTCGCAGGCGCAGATGCGGGAGGTAATCCGCAACGAGCGCCGCGTGGAGCTGGCCTTCGAGGAGCACCGCTTCTATGACGTGCGCCGCTGGAAGATCGCCGAAGTCACCGAGAACGTCCCCGCCTACGGCATCAACATCACCAAGACCGGCAATACCTTCACCTATGCGCGGAAGGTGGCGCTGGAAGGCCGGAGCTTTGCACCGAAGCACTACTGGCTGCCCATCCCGAGGGCCGAGATCCAGGCTTCCGGCAACAAGCTGCCGCAGAATAAGGACTACTAATCACCGTATACCCGGTAATTATCGGCAGGGGCCCCACTCACTACAGGAATCGTATGGATGGGGCCTCCTGTTTTGCTTTATCTTTCCACCCCTCCTACAAACGAACCTATTTACATGAGAACCCTTTTTTCCCTTTTCCGTTTTCTTTTTTGGGTAGCCTTGCTGCCGGCGCTTCCGGCCGCAGCCCAGCTGTCGGGCAAGGTGACCCTCTTCAACAGCGACTGGATGTTCCATAAAGGCGACCTGCCCGGCGGGCAGCCCACCGGAGCAGCCGGTAGCGACTGGCGTACCGTGGACCTGCCGCACGACTGGAGCATCGAGGGGCCCTTCAGCGACGAATGGGCCAGCGCCACGGGCTT
Organism: Huijunlia imazamoxiresistens; assembly: GCF_037132455.1. Lineage (NCBI taxonomy): Bacteria > Pseudomonadati > Bacteroidota > Chitinophagia > Chitinophagales > Chitinophagaceae > Huijunlia > Huijunlia imazamoxiresistens. The sequence goes on from NZ_JBBBEI010000058.1 coordinate 5,978, forward strand.
CCTGCCCGGCGGCATCGGCTGGTACCAAAAAGAATTTAGGGCCCCCGCCGCCTGGAAGGCCCAAAAGGTGTTTGTTTATTTCGACGGCGTGTACAAGAACAGCACGGTCTGGATCAACGGCCACCTGCTGGGCCACCGTCCCAACGGTTTCCTGGCCTTCCAGTACGAGCTGTCGCCTTACCTGAAGTTCGACGGTCCCAACGTCATTACCGTCAAGGCCGACCACAGCCAGTTTGCCGACTCCCGCTGGTACACCGGTTCGGGCATCTACCGCAACGTGTACCTGCTGGTGAAAGCGCCGCTGCACCTGGCGCAGTGGGGCGTGCAGTTTACCACTCCCGAAGTGTCGGCGCAGCGGGCAAAAGCCAACGCCCGGGTGTCGGTGGTGAACCGTACGGGCAAAAAAACGACCGCCACGGTAACGGCCAAGCTGGTGGATGCGGCCCGCAGGCCTGTGGCAACGGCCACCCGGCCGCTCACCCTTCCGGCCGGCGACAGCCTGGTCGTGAACCTGCCCCTGGCGGTAGCGAATCCCCGCCTGTGGTCGGTGGACGACCCGCACCTGTACACCCTGTCGGTGTCGGTGAGCGCCGGCGGGAAAGTGACCGATGAATGGACCGAGCCCGTAGGGATAAGGTATTTCCGGTTCGATGCCCGCGAAGGCTTTTCCCTGAACGGCCAACCCCTTAAATTAAAAGGCGTATGCCTTCACGACGATGCCGGCGCCCTGGGCGTAGCGGTACCCGAAGCGGTATGGCGGCGGCGGCTGCAAACCCTCAGGGAAGGCGGCAGCAACTCCATCCGCATGGCCCACAACCCGCATGCGGACTACCTCTATAAGCTGTGCGACCAGATGGGCTTTTTGGTGATGGACGAAGCCTTTGACGAATGGGAGGAAGGCAAGAACAAGTGGATCAAGGGCTGGAACGCCGGTACGCCGGGCAAGGACGGCTACCACCAGCATTTTAAGGAATGGGCCGCCACCGACGTCAAAGACATGATTTTAAGAAACTACAACCGCCCTTCCATCATTATGTGGAGCATCGGCAACGAGATCGATTACCCCAACGACCCCTATTCGCACCCGGTGCTGAGTACCGGCCGCAACCCGCAGATCTACGGGAGGGGCTACGAGGCAAGCCGCCCGCCCGCCAGCCGCCTGGGCGAACTGTCCGCCCAGCTGGTGCAGGTGGTGAAAGCCCAGGATACCACCCGCCCCGTGACGGCCGCCCTGGCCGGCGTGGTCATGTCCAATACCACTTCCTACCCGTCGAACCTGGATATCGTGGGCTATAACTACCAGGAGCACCGCTACGCAGAAGACCGCGCCGCCTACCCCGACCGCGTCATTTACGGCAGCGAGAACGGCATGCAGCTGAGCGCCTGGAATGCCGTGGACTCCAACCAGTCGATCTCCGCCCAGTACCTGTGGACCGGTATCGATTACCTGGGCGAGGCCGGCCGCTGGCCGGAGCGCAGCAACCGGGCGGGCCTGCTGGACCTGGCGGGTTTTCCCAAGCCCGAATACTACTTCCGCCAGAGCCTGTGGGCCGAACAGCCGATGATCTACATCGGCAGCGCCCCCGTTCCCAAATCGGAGGACCGCGGCGTGTGGAGCCACAAGCAGGCGTCGCCCCACTGGAACTGGAAACAAGGCGATACCGTGCGGGTCAACTGTTTTACCAACTGCCCCGAAGCCGAATTGTTCCTGGACGGCCGCTCCCTGGGCCGCCGCTCCATGGCGGCCGCCCGCAACCGCATCCTGCACTGGGACCTGCCCTATGCTCCCGGCATGCTGACCGTAAAAGGCTATGCCGCCAACGGCAAAACCGTTACCGATACCCTGCGCACCTCCGGTGCGGCCGCGGCGCTCACGGTTCGCGAAGAGGGAACCCCGTCTAAGGACGGCCTGCGCCACCTGGCCATCCGGGTAGTGGACGGGCAGGGCGTTCCGGTCTACACCGCGGAAGACGAGATCACCGTTTCCCTGGAAGGGGGCGCAAAACTGCTGGGCCTGGAAAGCGGCAGCTCCCAGAGCCATGAGGACTACCGCTCCGGCAAGCGCAAAGCATTTCATGGAAAGCTCCTGGCCTACGTGCAGCTGGCAAACGGAACAAAGCCCGTAAAAGTGACGCTGACCGCGCCGGGCCTGCAACCGGCGGAGGTGGTGCTGCGGTAACCTCAGCCTCACCCCCGGCACACCTCACCCCCGGCCCCTCTCCATCTGGAGCTACCGTTAGGACACATCTTTTGCTGAGGACGGTACCGGGAAGCCCGCAGGGCTTCAACAAAAGTAGCCCCGGGTG
>NZ_JBBBEI010000059.1:0-6478 GCF_037132455.1 Huijunlia imazamoxiresistens
GAGGCATGGCTCTGAAAATGCAAACTGACTCAACTGACCGGCAACTATATTAATAACTGGTTGCCTTGCCCATAACGTCCGAGGGCTTGGAGAAGGTTGGGGATTTGAAAAGCCACAGCTTCGCCCCCTGAGCCACAGCCCAGCATAGTTTTGTAGCCTAAATATAGCACTTCCGCCCAACTTTCGCCAAGACCATGTAGGCAGCCGTGCGGTTGGTGTTGCCCGGAAACCAGCTCCAAAACAGTCGTAAAGCCCCAATGGTTATTGGCGCTTCGACAGCATAAGGAGCCAAAAAACACCCCCAAAGAAAAGGAACAAGCCTAACAGGAAACCAATAGTATTATTAACTGGAGCATTACCCAGCGGTGTCGCATACGCAAAACCTAATAAAACCCATCCGAGAATCATTATCCCTATTGAAAGAAGCTTTTTGCTTGTTTGATTCATTAACTAATAAGTTAGGCTTGCGGTAGGCCTGCTGCAAATCACATACGGCTTACTATACACCTTAATTTGGTTGTATGGGTTTTCAGAAATGGGCTTTGCCCTTTAAAAGGAAGGCTAATTCCCCACGGGGTGAAAGCTGAATAAAAAAGTCGCTTCAACTATTCGGCATCCGGAAAAAAGCCTCATCGAAGGACAGCGACCTGTCACCTGGAAGATTACTGCAAGAGGCTATAGAAGGCGGCAGCTCTGGATCTGTCTACCGAAAGCCCTTGCCCTATGACTGACTGAGGCTAAAACGGCGAGCGACTCCGGCATGGCTGCCTACGTGAAAGGGCTTGGCGAAGGAGCGGTATTTTTGCTTTGTAGCCTCACCCGTATTCCAAAGCCCGAAAATGATTTAAAGCTTAAATATAGCACCTCAGCCGCTCCTTTGCCAAGACCATGTTATGGGCGGGGCATCTTTCCACTGTCACGATATTCCAGGAAATGTGCGGAGGGTCGCGACCTGTCTGTCTTCCAGGGCCATTGGCAAAAGCCGGCGGAGGCTTTCTGCTGACCCCTATCAAATTTCAATAGCTGTCTCTTGGCCTGAAGTGGATCGAAGTGCGGAGGGCAGCCAACCCTTGGGAAAGGGTCTACAGTGGCTCTGCTGGAGGGGTTTGCAAAAAGCTGAAGCAACTTCCCCCGTGTCCGTCCCACAGAGGCCTAGCTCTGAAATAGCAAACCGCTTCAACTTACTGGCAACTATTTTAATAACTGGTTGCCTTGCCCATAACGTTCAACGGCTTTACGCGGTGCGGATATTCCGTGATCCGTCAGCCTAACTGAGGTACTGAAGATCCCCAAAGCTGCAAAGCGGAACCCATGTTCGTCAGCCCGCATTGCGAAAAACCGCTGTTAGCAGCGGCCTTGGGGGCGTCATTTCATTTTGCCCTACCGCTATAATGGTAATCTTCTAAAGTCCAGCCGATCATCACTTCTTCCACCCAGTCCAAAAAGCTGTCATTGCAGGTTTCAACTTCATCACGGTACTTGTATTCACAGTCATGCTGCCAGAAAATGACCGGACAAATCCCATCTTTGAATCTGGATAGGTCAAGGCAGTAATGATTGCCGGCCCCATCCGGAGAAAAGGGAACAAAATCGGCGAACATTGGGTTGCCCACCGCCTGGTGTTCAAACCGATAAACTGCATCCAGAGACTCAGCCTGGAACTCTGGCCCTAAACCAAGAACTTCAGCAGACGGTAGGGAAAAGTAGTTGTAATGCTTTAGTAAATACTTGAAGTCAGTTGGGAGCGTAAGGCCTAGGTGGGCCTCGAACCGCTCCAGCCGGTCGTCTGTTATTGGTTCTCCTAAGGAAGAGATGTCACCTGAGAAACGGCTTAGTTCAGTGAGTATCTTATCAGCTCTATCTTTTTCGAAAGTTCTCATATGGGTTGCTGCTAACGGCAGACTGTCTAAAAACTAAAATAAAGGCGATGAGAATTGAATAAATGATAATGTACTCCATCCCTTATCCGAATACATCTGCATTTTTCATGAGTTTTAAGACAGTCTGACGGTCGAGGGCTTGGCGAAGGAGCGGCATTTATGCCCTGCCGCTTCATCCTTATTCCACAGCCCATAAATAATTTAAAGTTTAAAATTAGCACTTCAGCCGCTCTTTTGCCAAGCCCATGTTGCCTGCCGTGCATTGAGTTTAGGAAAGTTGCAACAAAGTCTTGAGCTTGGAGTTAAGTTCTGCTATTTCTTCTCGAGATAGCTTGCCCAGAAGGCCACGGGCAAGTGAAATATCTAGGGTGGCGATCTTGCTAGTCCTTACAAGTGAGACTTTCTTTAACCCGTTAGCAGCGCTTGGCTGAAGCACCAAATCAGTAGGTTCCTGCCATCCTAGTTGTGAAGTTATGAAGCATACAGTTAGGTCGTCAGGAGTGTCCACAAGCACTACAGCCGGTCGAAGTTTGCTTCCGCTTAAATCAGTAAATGGAAAAGTGATCAGTACAATGTCAGCTTTTGCCATTGTACACTTCTTTAAGGTCGGATTCAGAATACAAATCCTCTTCCTCGCCTAGAAAGTTGAAAGCTTTGCTACTAGCAGTTATCTTTTGGATCCCCTGTGCTATTTGGCGTTCTTCATACTGCTTCATTACAAACTCAGCAAAGGTAGAAATCTCCTCAGCTTTATCCTCCGGAAGTTGGTTTATTGCCCGGAGAGTCCGTTCTATGATTGTTTGGCGGGTCATAATATAGCTTTCAGCCTCAAATATAGCATTTTCCACTTTTATGTCTGCCCCAGCATGGCAGGCAACGGTCAAGGGCTTGGCGTTGTGGCGGCATTCCTGCCCGTCCAGCCTCAGACCGATGCCCATAAATTTACAAAAGATGAGGGTAAAATCCTTAGCCAGGCGTTATTCCTCTAGCCGGAACTACAGCTGACCAATGAACCTAAAGCCGATGCAGTCCACCATCCCCGCCATTGCGCCAAGACCGCTGTTGTGGGCCGTGCGTTATGAGTCGCCCGGAAGCGCCAACAATACCTGAGCAAGGCCCCCGTCACCTGGCGAAAAGCTACAGGCCCGGAAAACAGGATACTACCCGTCTGCCGCTGGCATAAGCGGCCGGTCACCCCCTGTGCCGTGTCAAACGGAAAAAGCCGGCGGAAAGTAAAAGGCCAGCCCCTGTCCTGGCAATGGGATCGGAAAGCTCAAACCGGAAAAGGCATGGGCCCTGCGAATGAAGAGTCAAAAATGGGAAGCCGCTTCAACCCTCCTGACCAGCCTCAGGAAAAGGTCCCACCGAAAGCGATCGGTCTACTGGAAGACAACCACTAAGAAACAGGACCGGCTGCGGTCTTGCCGCTGTTTGCCGGAAAGGTCTTGTCCTACGTCCCGCTGCATAAAGAAGGCGACTCAGAGAATGGCCCACAACGTTCAGGGGCTTTGCGTCCGTGGCGGCATTCTGCGCTTGGTCGCCTTGGAACTGCAGCCCAAATTCGTTCTACTGCTGAAAATAAGATTTAAAAGTAAGGCCTTATTCGTCACGCCGGGACCTCAGCCGATCAGTGGCTAAAAGCCGAAGTTACTTCCGTCGGCCGGCCATGGTGCAAAGCCCCATGTTGTAGGCGATGTTATTTCTTTCGAAATTTAAGCGTCCGTAAAGCTTTCAAGACCTTTTTCTCATTCTCTGGCTTTAAGTTCTCGCCATACAGATTGAAACGGTCAACATCAGAACCTGAAGCCCACAAACTATCGATGTAAACTCCAGTCGTCCCAATGCCTGATCTTCTGGGATATACAATTTTAGCTTCGCGTCCATCGATTGTATCCCACAATACATTGTTATGTCTATACCTGTCCAGATCGACTCTCATTCGGTCTTGTACAAATATGACTGAACTTGTATCTACAAAAGATGTATCAATTGATCCCATCAGGCTGCTGTCTAGAATTGCCTGGTCATATTCATATAGTTTGTTGGAATACCAACCAAGATCAAAGCTTAACGTGTCTTTGTTGTCCATAGCGATTTTACCGATATAACTATCAAACCCCTTTTCTTTGATCGGCGTCCATGATTTCGGTGTTTCAATGGTGAAGGAGCCGAAGTCCATTGTCTTTGTGTCACGCTTAGGCTCTGATCTATTACAAGCGGTCAGTCCAAATATTGTAATTGCAATTAGAAGTCTTTTCATAGTCGGGAGAACATTGCCTACAACGTCCAGAGGCTTTGCGTTCGTGGCGGCTTTATGTGATTGGTCACCCTGGAACCGCAGCCCGGCTTTGTTTATTAGTTGACGATAAAAATTTAAAGTTTGGCTTTGTTCGTCAAGCCGGGACGCCAGCCGATCAGCGGAATAAAGCTGAAGTTACTTCCGTTGCCCCGCCATGATGCAAAGCCTCATGTTGGCTGCATACCTTTCTGGTAAACCAAATCCAGATCGTCTCCTTTCATTGGTATATCTTTAAAAGCGACAATTTCCCTTCCTAGTGCTGAAAGCAAGTCATTTGTCACCCTTTGATGCTCCAGAACTGAACCGTCCAGATAAATTGCTTTTCCATCCGGGAGCCGAATATCTATACACCATAATTCCTCCAACCCAAGAGTCGAATCCCAATAGATCCTGATTTGTTCAATTTGATCTAAATCATACCTTTTCTGTCCCCATAGGAAGTATGCGTAAATTTCTTTATCATTTAAGACAAGGTCTCCCTGCTTCCCAGGCTTCTCTGGATTTACTCTTTTGATTAAGACTGCCTTATTTAAAAGAAGGTTTAGTAGCATCGAATAGCGGGGAGTTTGCGAGGTTGCAGCCAACGTTCAACGGCTTTACGCAGTGCGGGCACTCAGTGATCCGTCAGTTCGACTAAAGTACTAAAGTTGCACAAGGCTGCAAAGCGGAGCCTATGTTCGTCAGCCCGCGTTGCGGGAAGCCGATGTTGGCAGCCGTATATATTAGGTAATTAACTCGTCAATTTTCACCTCAATATCTTTCAAAATAATGGCATTTAATGCATGTATATTGTCACTAAGCTGCTCCATGATAGATATAAGCTCACCAGATTTAGAATCTTCATCTGGTGAATGTTTAAAGACTGATCTTACTTTTCCGTCGGAAACTTTTGATATCACATAAACTACTCCGTCTAACGTAAAAAACTTACTTTTTGGAGATCTAGCTGACGTCATAACTTTGTCAAGCACGTAAAAAAGCTTGTCTCCAATAGACTTAACTAGAACAAGTTTAAATGACGTGCTATCAATTGTCGTTATTGTTTTGTCAGCGTAAAATACAGACCAATAGTTTTCTGTCAGTTTTGTGCAGGTCAACAAGTAATCATGAAGTCGCCTTGTAAGCACTAATAAATACTCTGGCTCAAAGGATGGCTTAACCAAAAAATAGAATTGATTTTCTTCTATGTTGCCCAGACTAAAAATTTGATTTAAATTTTGCTCATATAGGCAATTCAAGCCATCTCCCGAATTGCTCTCATACGGCTCAAAATAGTTTTGATCTTCAGCTCGCAAGAGTTCATTTTCATACTGTCGCTTAAGAAAGTCAAGTTTCTCAGCAGTATCAATTTTGCCGAATATTCCAACCTTTTTTTTATAATCCTCAAACGTCATGCTGTTGTCTTTGTAATGGCTGCCAACGGTAGAAGGCTTGCCGAAGGCCGGCCAGCCTTAATAAATGATTCAGGTTTAATGTCACCAGGCTTTTGGCAAGCCTATGTTATGGGCTGGGCTCCTGCCTCCTGTCACGATGTTACAGGAAATGTGCGGAGGGTCGCGGCCTGTCCGTCCACCAGGGCCGCTGGCAAAAGCCGGCGGAGGCATTCAGCTGACCCATATCAAATTCCATAGCTGTGCCTTGGCCTGAAGTGAATCGAAGTGCAGAGTGTGGCCAATCAGCGGAAAAGGATCCAACATGGCCCTGCTGAAGGGGGTTGCAAAAAGCTAAAGCAATTTCCCCTTTGTTTGTCCCACAGAAGGCAGTATCCTTAAGATGCCGGCCGGCTCAACTTACCGGCAACTATTTTAAGATCTGGTTGCCTTGCCCATAACGTGAAAGGGCTTGCCGAAGGCCGGCCGGCCTTAATGAATGATTCAAGTTTAATGTCACCAGGCTTTTGGCTGGGCTCCTATCTTCTGTCACGATATAACAGGAAATGTGCAGAGGGTCGCGACCTGTTCGTCCACCGGGACCATTAACTGATGCCGTCGGAGGCTTTCTGCTGACCCCTTTCAAATTTCATAGCTGTCTCTTGGCCTGAAGTGAATCGAAGTACAGAGTGCGGCCAACCAGCGGGAAAGTATCCAACTTGGCCCTGCTGGAGGTTGCCCTCAAAAAGCTAAGGAGCTTCCCCTGTGCCTGTCCCACAGAGGCAGGGCTCTGAAAAGGTGAGCCGCCTCAACTTACCGGCAACTATTTTAATAACTGGTTGCCTTGCCCATAACGTCAGTTTGTCTAAAAACTGATGTTTTGTTCGAATCTAAGGATTAATAAAGTCGTTACAAAGCCTTATGCGGCA